>CAMLGP010000454.1 GCA_946479535.1 uncultured Bacteroidota bacterium | reverse complement strand
ATACAGAAGTACACTATTCATTTGCAATAGCCTTTTACAATTCATTCCTTCTATTTTCTCATTCTTAACACGAATGTTAAAGTATCCATTTTAGCATGCACTGGTGCAACGATGACAAACTATGCGTGGTCAGGCCTTAAAAATACAAGATCATGAAAAAAATAGTTTCGGTAGTGCTGGTGCTCAGCATCTTCACATTGATTGCCTGCAAAAAGAACAGGGATGGAAAAAGTCAATACCCATTTGTATACCTGAATGATTGCATGAGTAAAACCTTTTCCCATGACAGGGTCAGGTTGTGCTTTAATGAAATAATATCTGATTCACGGTGTCCAAAAGGCATGTATTGTATCTGGGAAGGAGCGGTTGTTGCCAAATTCACTTTCACCAGCAACAATAACGATCATATATTGACGCTTGCCACCAATCCCTTAAATCTTTCCGTGTCAAAAGATACCGTTGTTGATGGTTACCGCATTGAATTTGTTGACATTCAGCCAGGGCGTGAGCAGGGAACTTTTCCTCCGCCATCGCATGTGAGAGCAGAGGTGAAAATCACCCGGTTATAAGTTTTTTACAGTGAATATAGTTTACAATCATTCCCCTTCTTCCCTTAGCTTTGCACTTTCAAAACCTGAAATGAAACTTGACTGTAAATGCAAAAAGACTTACGCAAACAACAGGCACTCGAATATCACGCGAAAGGAAGACCCGGAAAGATTGAAGTAATACCTACCAAAGACGCCAAAACCCAGAGGGATCTATCCCTTGCCTACTCACCTGGTGTTGCAGAGCCCTGCAAAGAAATAGCTGAAAACAAAGAGAACGTTTATAAATACACTGCCAAGGGCAACCTGGTAGCTGTTATCAGCAATGGTACAGCAGTTTTGGGACTTGGTGATATTGGACCGGAAGCTGGAAAACCAGTGATGGAAGGAAAGGGTGTACTGTTTAAAATATTTGCCGATATCGATGTATTTGATATTGAAATTGCAGAAAAGGACCCGGAGAAATTTGTACAGATCGTAAAGGCACTGGAACCCACTTTTGGTGGTATTAACCTTGAAGATATAAAAGCACCTGAATGCTTTTACATAGAGAAAGCGTTGAAGGAGCAATTGAAAATACCTGTAATGCACGATGACCAGCATGGTACAGCCATCATCAGTGCTGCTGCTCTTTTGAATGCCCTTGAAATACAGAAAAAGAAGATCGATAAGGTAAAATATGTAGTGAATGGTGCCGGCGCTGCTGCCATTGCCTGCATGCAATTATATATAGCCCTTGGAGCAAAATACGAGAACTTCCTGGTATTTGACCGTAAGGGTGTATTACACAAGAACAGAACTGACCTGGATGATCTGAAAAGGCCATTGGCAAATGCCAGCGAAGATATTACACTTGAGCATGCATTAAAAGATGCAGATGTATTCATCGGATTAAGTGTAGGTAATGTTTTGAAGAAAGAGATGCTGAAAAATATGGCAAAGAATCCCATCGTTTTTGCCATGGCTAACCCTGATCCTGAAATTAGCTGGGAAGATGCCACTGATGCCAGAAAGGATATCATTATGGCCACTGGCAGAAGTGACTACCCCAACCAGGTCAATAATGTGCTGGGCTTCCCCTATATATTCCGCGGTGCACTGGATGTAAGAGCTACTCAGATCAATGAGGCCATGAAACTGGCTGCCGTCCACGCTTTGGCTGATCTGGCCAAAACACCGGTACCTGATATCGTAAACATGGCCTACAATGAAAAAACTATTTCCTTCGGACCCAACTATATTATCCCAAAACCACTTGATCCGCGTTTGCTCTCCACTGTTACGCCAGCTGTTGCCAAAGCAGCTATGGAAAGTGGCGTGGCACAATTCCCCATCATTGATTGGGATGTGTATACTTCAAACCTTGACAGTCGCCTTGGTATCGATAACCAGGTAATGCGTGTAATTGGCAACAAGGCCAGGCGTGATCCCAGGCGTATTGTTTTTGCTGAGGCCGATAATGTGAAAGTACTGAAGACAGCACAGCTTGTATATGATGATGGTATAGGTTATCCCATTCTTCTTGGAGATGAAGTAAAGATACGGCAGATAGCCGCGTCAAATGGAATTGACATTGAAGGACTTCCCATATTTGATCCACGAAGTGAGACTACAGAAGAAAGAAGAAATGCCTATGCAGATGTTTTCTTTCAGAAAAGACAGCGCAGGGGATTCAATGCTTACGAAGCGAAAAAGATCATGCGTGACAGGAACTATTTCGGTTGCATGATGGTGGAAAGTGGTGATGCAGATGCAATGATCTCGGGGCTTACAAAAAATTATCCGGATACCATCCGTCCGGCACTTACTGTAATCGGCACTGAAGAAGGTGTGGGAAAGATTGCCGGCATGTACATAATGATGACGAAAAAAGGACCGCTGTTCCTGGCTGACACTACAGTAAACTTTAATCCTACTGCAGAAGAACTGGCTGAGATCACATTACTGGTAGCAAAGGAGATCCGTCATTTCAATATCATTCCACGAATTGCCATGCTGAGCTATTCCAATTTTGGCAGCAGTAATTCTCCAGAAGCAAGGCTGGTTGCAGATGCAAGAAAAATAGTGAAAGGGAAAATGCCGTCCCTGATCGTAGACGGTGAAATGCAGGCAAATTTAGCTTTCAACAAAGAATTATTGAAGGAGAATTATCCATTTTCAGAGCTGGTTGATAAAGATGTGAACACATTGATCTTCCCTAATCTTGCTTCGGGCAATATCACTTATAATATTCTGAAGGAGCTGGGAACTGCTGATGCTATTGGCCCTATTCTGCTGGGATTAAAGAAGCCGGTGCATGTATTGCAACTAGGCAGTTCCGTACGCAGTATTTTCAATATGGCAATGATTGCCGTGCTGGACGCACAGATCAAATGCAAGAATATTGCTACCGATGAGATCGTGAAAACTTCGCCGTGGTGGAAGCGGTTCAAGAAAGTGGCCAGGGATATATGATAAATATTGCGATTTTCGATTTCATTCGTTTCATCGTATTTTACAGTGTAATTATCTGAATGGGTATTATCAGCGACATAGGCCGTTACCTACTAATGCTTAAAGGCATGTTTTCCAGACCCGAAAACGGTAAGATGTACTGGAAAGAATTCATGCACCAATGTTCTGATATTGGCGTTCGCTCTTTGGGTATTGTGGCCATCATATCTATATTTATCGGCGCCGTTTCAACTGTTCAGACTGCCTACCAGTTAATAGCACCCTACATTCCCAAAACCACTATTGCCGTAATTGTAAGGGATACAGTGATCCTTGAATTCGCCCCTACCCTAACCTGCATTGTGCTGGCTGGTGTAGTTGGCAGCAAAATAGCCAGTGAGCTGGGAAATATGAGGGTAAGTGAACAGATAGACGCCCTTGAGATCATGGGTATTAATACAAAAACCTATTTGATATTGCCAAAAATTGCAGCAGGTCTGTTAACCATTCCAATGCTTATTGCAATTGCCATGGCGCTCGGCATCTGGGGAGGAAGAATTGCCGCAAGTATGGCCAATATTGTTTCTCCTGAAGAATTTGACAAAGGACTACATGAAGGTTTTCTTCCTTATAACGTCTTTTTCGCATTAGCTAAATCCTACACTTTTGCCTTTATCAT
>CAMLGP010000453.1 GCA_946479535.1 uncultured Bacteroidota bacterium | reverse complement strand
ACTTACAACTTTTCCCTGCGCATTGGTTTTAGCTACGATTGTGAGAGGAGTTTGAAATTTATTGAGATGAACTACAACCGGAAAATTGGGTATAATAGTATTATTCAGATCTACTACATCTAATAGTCTTGAACCAGAAGGAATACCACATGATGTTGGATTGGTAAAGGATGCTCCAGTGATCTTAAAGGTGGTATGAACAACCGCCACCAATTCTGCTTTTGGACTTTCACAACCATACATATTGGTCTGACTCACATAATATATTACCGTTCCGGCTATTACAGTGTTCACCACCGGAGCTGCATTTAATGGAACAAGATTTTGATCATACCATTTAATAGTATTGCCTGGTATTGGATTTACATGTAAAGTAACCGGGGCAGCACCCATACAGATGTTTACTGTATCAGTAACCGGAGCAGGAGGAATTGGGTTTACATTCAATGTCAGATTAAACGTAGCTCCCGCACAGGAAGATTGAACAGGATTGGTTGGTGTTACCTGAATAGTGAGCGCCTGGGTATTATTACCACTATTTACAAAAGAAAGAGATATGACTGGGTTGGTTCCGGACACTGATCCTGTGCTTACACCAGTTACTCCGGCAGGCAATGAACCTAATACTTTCCATGAATAGACGGTATTGGCAACCGTTGAAGTTGGAACAAATGTGGCCGTTCCTCCGGAACATATCGATTGACTGGAAATCTGAAAACTTAATGTTGGACTTTCATTGATCTGCAGACTTGTTGTTGCAACGTACCCTGGACAGGGAGCAGAAGCAGCAATAGTATAAGTAACTGTATAATTGCCCGGCGTGCTCTGTGCAGGATTAATCTGACCTGTTGTAGGGTTAATAGACAATCCCTGACCGGCTGTATAGGTTCCACCTGAACTTCCTGAAAGTGAAACTGACTGTAATGCATTTGTACCAGTACAAAAAGGTGAAGCTGGATATTGTATAGTTGCCGTAGGCGCACCATTAACTGTAACGCTTGTTGTAGTGCTATAATTTGCACAACCTCCGCTGCCGACAACAGTATATCTTATGGTATAAACACCAGCTATTGCACCTGAAGGATTGATTTCACCAGTAACGGAATTTATTGTTAATCCGGATTGTGGTGAAATGGTATAATTGCCGCCGGTTGTACCAGTGTGGGTTACTGCTACCGTTGGATTTGGTGTTGAAGCAGAATTTATAACATTACAAAGAATGGCCGGGCTATAGCTGATTGTTGCAGCAGGCGCCTGGGTGATGGTGACATTGGTAGTTATATTAAAACCTGGACAGGGAACTGAAGGAAGAATAATATAGGATACAGAATAGGTACCAGGTGTACTTGTTGATGGAGTAATAGCCCCTGTTGCCGGATCAATTGTCAATCCAGCTGTTGAAGTAAAACTGCCGCCTTGCGTTCCTGTTAGCGATACATTTTTTACCGGATCAGAACTACAGATTGGCGGATAGCTAATTGTTGCATTTGGCGTTCCGCTTACTGTAACTGTTGCCGTTGTTGTAAAAGTTGCACAACCCCCTGAACCTGCAATAGTATATTTTATTGTATATACACCGGCTACAGCACCCGATGGATTTATTTCACCAGTGCTGGGATTAATAGATAATCCGGATGATGGGGCAACTGAAAAGCTGCCACCGCCTGTACCGGTTTGCGTTACTGATACTGGCAGATTAGGAGTTGAAGGAGAGTTTACGACATTGCAAAGAATTACCGGATTATAACTAATAGAAGCAGATGGTCCAGGGTTCACAATTACTGTCAGGGGCGTACGCGGACTCTCACCACATGATGAGGACTGGCTTACATACCAGGTTGTGGTACCTGGCGTAGCTGTTGAGGGAACAGGTATAGTAGCAGAACCAGTACCTCCTGAAGCAACGGTATACCATAATAACCCAGATCCACTTGCAGACAAAGGTAATGCTGCCTGATTTTGACAATAAGTAATAGGTGAAGTAACTATTGGAGCCTGAGGTAAGGTGATAATTGAAACCACCAGGGGAGCGCGAGGACCTTCACAACCATTAACAGTCTGGCTTACATAATAAGTTATACTTCCAACTGAAGCAGTGGAAGGTGTTGGCGGAACGGCTGAACCTGTTCCACCTGTCTGGCTGGTATACCATAACAAATTAGCTCCGGATGCTGTTAAAGGCGAAGCCGTTTGATTTTGACAAAGTTGAAGCGGAGATGTAGTTGGTGCAGCCGGTATAGGATTGACAGTTACAGTTAAAGGAACTCTTGGACTTTCACAATTACCGGCAAAGGTCTGGCTCACGTACCATGTAAAAGTTCCCGGTGTATTGGTAGATGGAGTTGGTGCCGTTGCATTACCAACGCCTCCCGTGGCACTCTGATACCACAATAAACCGGTTCCTGTTGCTGTGAGTGGTATTGCCGGTTGGCCCTGGCAATAAACTACGGGTGTAGCCGAGACTACAGGTGGCTGCGAAATGGGAAGAACGATAATTTGCTTTGTTCTGGTATCGCTCCCACATGATGTATTGGATGCCGTTAGTGTAATGTTGTAAGTGCCAGGGGTGGAATAAGCATGACAGGGAGGATTTTGTGCATTTGAAGTGGTACCATCTCCAAAATCCCAGGTAAAGGTGGTTGCAGTGTTACAACTGTTACCGCTATACCCGTTTATGGTCTGGTTAGTAAAGCAAACCGGAGTATTTACACACAATGACTGAGCAGAAGTACCAAAATCAGCCGTAGGTTTTTTTCTTATGATGATCTGGTCTAGTGTATAGGTTGTGGTAAAGCAACCGTTGATTGCTTTCAAAGTAGCAGTGAAATCAGGCTGCGGACAGGATGAAGTAGTATAAGTGTGAGATAGCAGTTGATTTATATTGGCAGGATTTAGGGGATGATTCAAAACAAGGTTTGGAGATCCATCACCAAAATTTACCTGATAGGTTGTACCTGTTGAATTATTAAACCAGTTTCCGAGTTGGAACTCTACAGCAGCGGATACACATAAACCTGTGGTGGAATTAGTTGTAGTAAAACTGGCCAGAGGATTTCGTCCATTATAAAACTGGTAGGTCTCCGATCTCGAACAGCCATTGGGGGAGGTAATAGTTATAATAATGGGGAAATACCCCTGTGAATTATAGGAGTGGGTGGTTTGAGCACCGCCAGGCCAATCAGTTTGAGTAAAAACCGGACTATTGTCACCCCAATCAATCTGATAAGTATTGTTAGTACCGGTAATGGCTGAATTATTTCCTACTCTAAGTGTATAAGTTGCACTACCATTACAATTGGTAAAAGGAGCATCCAGCGTACTCAGGTCAGTCAAAACTGGTTTCGGAGAAGGCAAAATATTCAGCGTGGTTGCACTGGTGCCGGCACCATTAGGAGTAGTAACCACTATTGTTCCACTGGCGGCGTTATCGGCGACGATGGCAGTTATAGTTGTACTGTTGTTAACTACAAAATTGGAAGCGTTGACAGTTCCAACGCGAACAATGGTAGCATTATCAAAATCAGTTCCGGTTATGGTAACCGTTTTGCCCTGGCATATTGTAGTTGGAGAAAAGGAGGCAATGATAGGTGCCTGAGCACGGACAGGATCGAGATTTCCAAATAGCAAAATCAAAACAATCAATCCCGAAAGAAAACTTGCTG
>CAMLGP010000452.1 GCA_946479535.1 uncultured Bacteroidota bacterium | reverse complement strand
GGAAGGAAGAAGAACTCCTGGAAAGATTGCAGAAAAAACTAAATAAGGATAAGCACGAGATCCGGAGATGGCTAAATCTTATGGGTTAGATTTGCGCCGAAATTAAATGACCTGGATTATCAGGCCCTCCCATATTCCATATAACCAGAATAGTAATGCGGTATATTTTCTTTCTGTTTTTCTTTCTTGTCAGGGTTTACGCATCCCATAGCCAGTTTAATGATTCAGTGCATCATTATTTCAGGTATGGTCTGTCTGGTATTATTAACAAAACGAATGATGGCCGATCCTTTGTTTTAAATAATACGCTCGTCTTTAATATTAAGAATAAAAAGCTCGATTATAACCTCGCGAACTTCTGGATATATGGCAGGCAGAACAGCAGCCTTCAGAATAATGATCTTTCTTCCGTCTTTAACGTGGATATTCTGAAAAACGAACACCGGCTTTATTATTGGGGCCTGGGATCCTTTACCAGCAGCTATTCTTTAAAGATCCGTAGTCAATTTCAAACTGGTGCCGGATTAGGCTATTCAATTATCAAAAAACCTAATACAGAACTGGTTATCAGTGATGGTATTTTGTATGAAGCCGGTGATCTGATATTGGTAAATGATACACATGCTGTTTATAATACATTCAGGAATTCCCTGCGACTCAAATACCTCTGGCGTATTAGCGATAAATTTGAAATGAATGGAATGCATTTCTGGTAACCTTCACTGGATTCTTTCAATGACTATATCATCAGGTCATCTTCTGGTCTTTCCCTGAAACTGAATAAATGGCTGAGCTTAAACACCTCCGTGATCTATAATAAAATTTCCCGCACTAATAAGGAGAACTTATTGATCAATTTTGGACTGATAGCTGAACGCTACTTTTGATTTGCACCTGGGTTCACTAAACCAGTGACGCTTACTAAAAGGGGTCTTCTATAGCTTTTGCTGTATTTGCCAGTAATGCCCAAATAGGTCTTTGATCAATCCCTGCCTGTAGCCGTAATCATAACTTGTAGCTGGGTTAATTTCAGTGGCACCAGCTTCTATCGCTTTTTTCATTACTTCATCCACATTCTCTACAAATAATCCAACGCATACTGATGTACTGCCTGTTTTTGCGGGGTCCTGAAAGTAATTTTTAGCTGTCACCTCATGTAAATGAAATAATGCATCACCTATACTTAGCTCTGATACATGAATACTACCATCAACATTGGAGAATCTTCTTAGCTCAACCGCTCCAAATGCTTTTGTATAAAATGAAACATCCTTTACTCCATTTGCGATAAATAACTCTGGTGCAAAAAAGGTCATAATTTTCGATTTATGAATATAAAGTTAAACATCTGCAGGTTCAGGACCTGCGATAATATTATCTATTAAGGTTGCGTACATTTAGGCGGAACTTACAATGTAAAGTCTTTTTTAGTAATTATATCTATGAAGAAGATTTTTTTCGCCTGGGTTTTTATTTTTGCCTCCTTATGTGCAAACAGCCAGCAAAATAAGCCCCAGATCCTGCTGGAACCTGCAAACTGGGAATTCGAAAGATTTGAATTGCCGCCGTCCTTTGCTCCCCAAATTACCTACAAAGGAGTGGAAGAGATCCGCTTTGCTCCGGGCATGTTCAATAAGGATTCAGCCAATTATTTCTCCTATGTTTTTGTAGCGCAGATTGATAAGATCACTCCCATCTCAGAAACTGAAATAAAGAATTATTTGACCTGGTACTTTAGAGGACTATGTAGTAGTACTGCTAAAGAGCGGAAAATGGTCATTGATTCCACCAAAATATCGGCTACAGTGAAAAAGAGAACGGTTGCTCCGGGAACGGCATCTGCCTATGATGCCACAATAAATGTATTCGGTGTTTTTGCAGATGGGGCTCCTGTAAAATTGAATATTGAAGCAGGAGTTGTAAATAATCCGACAACCAAAAAGACCTTCCTCTTTTTTCTTGCATCACCCCGGGATAAAAAGGAGCCCATCTGGGATGACCTTCATGAGATTTCCAAACACGGTGTGGAAAATGCTAAAAGATGATACTGTCTTGAAAACCCCTGATACAATAAAGCTTCCAGGAATGGAAGCCTTTTCTGCTTATACTATGCGATCGTAAACTAAAATTGTTGAATACCTTCAATAGCTAATGCCTTCCATGTATTCCAGTCGCGCTATCAGCCCCCAGCCATAAAAGTCATTAGCAACAGCTACCACAATTTCATTATCGCCCTGCTTAAGATTTATATTGAATCGGGCATTTTGAATAGAAATACGGCCATCGGGATATTTTCGCATGGGTGGTTGTCGAAAGTCATTCCTGTCCAGATAAACCATCTGCCCATTTACAAATACCCATACATCATCACTAAAACCGAGGTTCAGTATATTTTTTTGCGCTTCAGCTGATTTTATAGTTGTTTTCAGCCAAACAACTCTACGTGGAACAACTGATCCACCACCAAACTTGCGAGACAGACTGATCATTCCTTTTCTTTCTGCCATAATGGATTCCGTAAAACTTTCCGGTTTAGGGATATTGGTAACAGTTACATCAGTACCAGCAGGTAAATCAGCGAGCGGGGTAATTTTCCAGTTTCTTAAATAATTGGCATCATGACCTGTTGGATCAGGAGCAGCTGTTGAAGTGAGGCCTTCTGTTACACCGGGTTTATAAATAAAATTGGATACGATAACCTGTCCGTCAATACCAAGGATCCCTTCTTTTAGATTTCCTTCCAGTTTAGGTATTTCCAAAGCCGGCCATCTCATTTCGTTAATATAAACACGCATCTGCTCACCAGATACCACCATTTTGAGATGGTTAATCTTATCTACCTGGAATAAAGTTGGCGCCTGGTATTCAGGATACATATCCCACATATTGACATTATTCAGGATGGGGGTATATTGAATGGCGTCATTCAGGAATGGCTGGTTGGGCCTTGCCCGGATATAAAAGATCTCTACATCTTTGCGATCAGCATCTCCCCTGAAATAAACACAGGGTGATGAACCTATAGACATGGGAGAGTAGGGCTCAAAATCATATTCAATAGTACCATCTTTGAAAACCGCATTTCTAAGCACAACCGGTCCCTGGTTGTCTGCCTTCAGCTTCATGAATTTCTGTCCGTCCTTTTCAAAGAATTCTGCTTTTCCGGGCGCGCATTTCCAGGTTATACTATCCAGGCTTACAGTATAATTTGCAATGGCATTAGCCGGGCCTTTCTTTTTTTGGGAAAAGCCGGCAACAGAAGCTAAAAGAACGATGAATAAAAAGAAGGGCGTTTTCATTTTCTGTAAGTTTGTTACAAAAGACGCTGGAAATTGAAGAATACCGTTGTCCAAACCTGTTACAAGTTTGTGCAAGATGGTATCAATCAGTGGCTTTGAATAACTATTGTCAATTTTGTGAGGTAATCAGAAGATGCCTGAAGCTTATGGATAGTCTGCTCCAGATATTATTAACGAAGGTTGAGGAAAAGATCAACCGGGGTTCATCCGAAAAGTGGACCAATTACGATTTTGAGCAGCTAAGTGAATCAATTCTGGAAGCTACCAATGTTCAACTCAGCACTACTACCCTTAAGCGTATCTGGGGAAAGGTTAAATACCCTCATGCTCCAGCCATTCACACACTTAATACGCTTGCTCAGTTTACAGGTTATG
>CAMLGP010000451.1 GCA_946479535.1 uncultured Bacteroidota bacterium | reverse complement strand
GCAATGTAACGGTATAATTGCCCGTGCTTTGATAAGTGTGAACCGGATTTCCGGCAATGGTACGGATCAATACAGGTGAGCCATCCCCAAAATCCCAGGTCCATTTTACCAGACCAGAACCCGCAGGAGCTGTTGAAAGATTGGTAAATAATATTGTTTTACCAGTACAGGCCGGAGCCGGAATGGAGAAACTGGCAACAGGCGGATCATTCAACACAACGGATTTAAAGACGGTATCAGCTCTGCAACCAAGATCTGAAATCACCGTATACTTCACGGAGTAATTTCCACCTGCGGTATAATTATGATCGATCGACAGGACATCTGCTGCAAGGGTACCATCGGCCAGATCCCAATAGCGATGTTCTATGGGCCGGCCACTATTATTGGTTGAATTATCGGTAAAGCTTACGGGACTGGAAACGCATCCGTCAGTAACAAAATTGAAATCAGCTTTTGGCGGATCAAAGACCTGGAGATCATAATCAATTTCCTGCAGGCTGCTGCAGCCATCTCCGGTTGGATTCTGGGCTATGATGCGAATGGGATAAATTCCCGAAGGTGGTGCTATATAATCCCTCGTGACCGTGTATTTATAAAGTGTTCTGCCATCAAGTACAGAAGTCTCAGAAAACACCGGAGATGCTATAGTAGTATCTGGAAAAAGTCCATTGAACTGCCAGCTTACGGATGTTGGCTGGTAGGGAAATGTCATTGAAAAAGTAAACGGCTGATTGCGACAGGCAGCGGGAACATTCACGGACGCATACCGGTTGTTGATGGTTATAAACTGGTAGAGGTCTTTGATATTGGACCCGGCAGAATAGCCGTAAGTTTCAGCGTCTGCATATCCGTAGGCAAGGGCATTAAAACCGGAATCGCTGGACAAAGTATGATACCCTTGTGCAACATCATGCAAATAGATATAAGAATAGGAAGGATCGCCCGGATGAGGCAACCAATCGGTGATTGGCACATTCACTCCGTCCAGCCGGAACGACGCTATAGCTGTTCCACTATTTTTTATGATCACATGAAGATGGTGCTGTCTGCGCTGGGTAGCTGCCAGGTTGGAACTTACGAGAGTTACTTTGCTGATATTTTGCTCAACCGGATTAAGCAGGATCATATCCGGATCATACGGAGAGGCATTGTTAAAACACCCCTGTGTAGTAAAATACTGGGCTACTGAAATAGGCTGATCGGATTCAATTCTGCTGGGAGTTGAAGAATTGAATTCGTATACATTATTCACGAACGAAGTAGAAGGAATAAGGGCACCGTTGACATATACATTGGAAGCCGGGTCTTTTCTGGCCACTCGAAAAATATTATTGATTCGCTGATAACTTGGGGCCGTTAAATATTTCTTACCCCAGGTAGCGGTGGGATATAATTGCTGATAAAGATTATCCGAGCTGCCGGGTCCTCCACAACCAATAGAGATCTTGCCACTTCCGGAGAATACAGCTATTTTTTTACAGGCGCCTGCTGCCGAGGCTACGGATTTGATGGTTGAACCAGTCAGGTCCACTCCGGTTCCTCCATTAACAGTACCCAGTACCTGGTAGATGTCGCCTTTGTTCAGAGAAACGGTATAGGTTGCATTTGCCTGCCAGCCGTTTTTGGTATTGGCAGTAGGCGTTATTTCTACCGTGGTGTTATTCTCCACTGCCACGATAGTGAAATAGGAATGCGAATTATTTTCATTGGAAACCTGGGTGTAGTTCATGGAAACATAATCCCTGCCCAGCACTGTGGTTGGAAGTGCAAGCGTTGCTCCACTGGCTGCACTCCGGGTAATATAAGAATAGACCACTACCGGTTTTTCTGCCGTAACCCGGATAGCTTTATTGGTAAAAAGACCTTCGTTATTGATGAAACAGGAAACAGGAATATCAACCGTTCTTACCTGGCCTGCGGTAATGGTACCGGAAGCAATGGGCGCTACTCCAAAATTCTCAACCAAATAAGTTGTAGTAACATCTGAAGTGATGTAGAGTGTCATCACCGGGCTACCGCCCCCATTGACCATGCCTACATGAAAGCTGTAGGCTAACCAAAATTCCCTTCCCCGGTTGGAAAAATCCTGGGCGTTTAAGACCCCACACAACAGCAATGTAAGTACTGCCGTACTTACCATACATAATTTTCTCATTAGTCCAGAATCCGTCCAGTTAGAAAAACAGAGAATTTAAATTAACGAAAAGGAAGGAGATGTAACCCAAAGCAACCATAGGAAAACTACGGGAAGAGGAAAAAAAGTTATTGGATTGGGCTGGCTAGTCTGTCATCAGGCTCAAGAACTAAAAAGGACACGGAGAGTGGGACCAGGGCGTGAAAATAGGAGGTAAAAAATTGAGAATGGCGCAACTTTTAAGTGCAGTAAGCATACTTCAAATGATGATATTTAATTATTCAATTGTTTTTTTCATGTTCAATTTAAGATATAGTTCTAAATACTTTGTTAATGAGATATTTACAACAGATATTAACAATTTTGTTTAAAGTTCGCTCAAAGGGTGAATTCAGGCTATCCATTCTTTACAGAAAGCCAGTATTAAAATATAGGCAAATAATTGCAAATAGTTAATAAACAGTAAAATGTGATTTTATGTATTACCCGCTTTTATTAGCATTCAATTTTACAGCCTGAAACACTTAAAACACTAACTTATTTAGGAACAAAAAATGGAGTTAATTGGGCTACGATATATCACTTGGCCCACCCCTTTTCCACAAGATTTAGCAAACCCGAAATTCACAGGTTACATCTCTCCCGCCACCGGTATTAACAGCCCAAAATTTTACTAAAGCAATTATCACAACACAAATGACACAACTCCCCTAATTCAGAAACCTGAAGGAAATGATGGCCGCCTTTTCGGACGAAAAGGTCTGCCGGGATTTCATAGTTCAGATGCGTAGGAATGGGGAGCCTTTCTGCCCCTACTGTAATTCCACAAAACCGTATATCCGGGAAGGTGGAAAAAGGTATAGGTGTAGTTCACGAACCTGCCGTAAAAACTTCAGCGTAACCGTTGGGACAATCTTCGAAAATTCAAAGGTTAAGCTGTCCACATGGCTGGCCGCCCTGTATATCCTGACCGGACATAAAAAAGGAATTAGCAGCCACCAATTAGCCAGGGATTTGGGTATTACCTAGAAAACTGCATGGTTTGTCCTCCATAGGATCAGGCTAATTATGGACGTTCCAGAGCCTCCAGATTTGAGTAATGTGGTAGAGGTTGACGAAAGCTATGTAGGAGGGAAACTTGAATATGACCAAAAGTAGACGTAAGAAGTGGCAGGAATCTGGCAAGGATAATAAGACTGCTGTTATGGGCCTTTTGGTACGGGATGGGAAGGCCCGACTAGAAGTAATTGGGGAAAGGTCAATTAAGGAAGTTATTCGGGAAAACGTAGCCAAATCGGCTACTATTTATACCGATTCCCATGCAGGATATGAACTATTGGGGATTGAATATGTCGCCCATGAATCAGTAAACCACTCAATCCAGGAATATCGCAGTGACGCGGCTTTGTTGTTTTAATTGCTATACCTTATCGGCGGTGATGAGGGCGGTATAATAATACCAGGACTTAAATTCGGCAGGGCTTTACGCAATGTTGTCATATCCTTGTTTGATGTGTCTATAAATGTCCAGTTAACGCCATTATCTGTT
>CAMLGP010000450.1 GCA_946479535.1 uncultured Bacteroidota bacterium | reverse complement strand
CCTGGAACATCAGTCCGGATGATGTAGAGTCCATCACCGTTTTGAAAGGACCTTCTGCTGCCGCTCTGTATGGTAGTCGCGCCCAATATGGCGCCATTCTTCTGACTACCAAAAAAGGGAATGCCAGAGGAAAAGGATTTACAGTTGAACTCAATTCTACAAACTCTATTGATAAAGGGTTCCTCGCATTTCCCCGGGTACAGGATACATACGGCCCTGGTGAAAATGCACTGTATGCATTTGGTGATGGTAAGGGTGGTGGTTTGAATGATAATGATTATGATGTATGGGGTCCTTATTTTGCCGGGCAATTGATCCCTCAATATGATGGGAAATATGATCCCAATACAACATACACAACCACTTTTCCGGGTGGATTACAGTATAAAGGGCATATACAACCCACGCCCTGGGTAGCCCGTGGCAAGGATAATCTGGGTCGTTTTCTGAGAGCAGGATTTCAGACAACCAATAATATTGCATTGAATGCAAGTGGGGACAACTATAATCTGCGCTTTTCACTTTCTCATTCTTACCAGCAGAGTATTATTCCCAATATGGACCTGAACATCACCACACTTAACCTGTATGGTTCATTCAATCCATCTCCCAGACTGAAAATAGAAGCTAATCTTAATTATAATCGTCAGTATACCCCCAATTTCCCGGATGTGGATTATGGTCCCAACAGCTTAATATATAATGTTTCCGTGTGGATGGGTGCCGACTATGATATTTTAGCACCTGATATACGTGGTGAATGGCAGCCGGGAAAAACCGGAATTCAATCTGTATTTGCAGAATACCAGCGCTATCACAATCCCTGGTTCATGGTTAATGAATGGCTGAGAGGTCATCATAAGAATGATATTTATGGGTATGTTTCTGCCAATTACAAGATCAACAGTAATCTGAACGCTACAATGCGCAGCCAGATCACCACTTATGATCTGCTGCGTACGGAAAAAATGCCTTTCTCTGCCCACCCTTATAGCAGGGAAAGTGGCCTGGGAGATTATCGGGAAGACCACCGTAATTTGTTTGAGAACAATACGGAAGTATTGCTGAACTATAATTATACGGTAAAGAATTTTCTGAATCTTTCAGGACTGGTAGGTGGTAATATCCGTTCCTTCTCTTACAACTCCAATTTTACTTCTACTGATTACCTGAATGTGCCCAATGTATACAGCTTCAGTAATTCACGTAACCCGGTGCAGGCTAACAGTTTTGCATCTGATATGAGAGTGTACAGCGCCTATTACTCACTTGATGCTTCACTTGGAAAATATGCAACAATTGCTTTTGCCGGCAGAGTGGATAAATCATCCGCGCTCCCAAAAAATAACAGCAGTTATTACTATCCCAGCATCTCGGTAGCTTCTGTTGTATCTGATTATGTGAAATTACCGGAAATAATATCCTTCTTTAAGATCAGAGGATCTTATGCTACGGTGCATGGTGATGCTACTTCGGCAACAATCGGGATGGCCCCATTCTCTACTATATCAGCATTTGGGAATACGCCTTCTGGTAACTCCCTGTTTGATTACCCGCTGGATTATGGGAATAATTATTATTCTCCTTATGGTGGTCCGGATTATTCATTGAGTGCTGCCTATTCAACTGGCAAACCTTATAACGGACAGTCTGCTGCTTATTATTCCAGCAATCTGTATGATCCTGCCATCAAAACCTTCAATCGCGTGAGCTATGAAGAAGGATTTGATATCAAATTCCTCAGGAACAGATTGGGCCTGAGCGCAACAGCCTTCCAGTATGTGGATGGTCCACGGATCCTTCAAAACCCCATCTCCACAGCAACGGGTTACAGCTACTATTTCCTGAATGCATTGAAGACCCAAAAAACGGGATATGAGTTTACTTTATCAGGAACACCAGTTAAAATGGCTAACGGAATAGACTGGGATGTAATGGTGAATGTTTCCACTTTCCAGGATAAATACAAAGAGCTTCCTCCGGGACAGAGTGTTTATAATACGTTCTTCAAAAAAGGCGACCGTGTAGATAAATTCTATAGCAGTGCATTTGTAAGGACTGCAGATGGGAGGATCATTCATGATGGGGCTGGTAAGCCACTCGCTTATCCGGTAGAACAATTCCTCGGTTATCTCAATGCCAAATACCAGTGGAGCATCTATAATAAAGTAAGATGGAAAAACCTGGCTGTTGGTTTCCAGTTTGACGGAAGCGTAGGTGGTGTAACAACGGATTATATGCACAATAAGACCATGCGCGGTGGCCGGAACATTGAAACAGCTACCGGTAAATTGGGTATTGCCCGTAAATCCGATAATGATCACGCGGGTGATCCTAACTATCCCGGTGTTTATGTAGGAGATGGGGTGGTAGTTTCAAATGGAGTTGCCATTAATTATGATGCAAATACCGGAGCTATAATCAATTATAAAGACCTGGTATTTGCACAAAACACAAAGGTTGCCCAGGTACAGGATTATGTGAGCAAATACTACAACGTTAATGAAGCGAACCTGATGAGTAAATCCTTTGCCAAATTGCGTGAAGTAACCATCAGCTATGATCTTCCGGAAAGATTATTGGGTCGCAGCTTTATTCATAAAGTGAGCCTGTCGCTGGTGGGCCGCAACCTGATATACTTCTATAAGGACAAACGATTTAAGGATGTGGACCTTGACCAGTATAATTATTCTACCACTGGTACTGCTTTGCAGTCGCCCACTACACGCCGGTTTGGTTTCAATATCAACGTAATATTCTAACAAATCAAAAAGACTACAATGAAACGAATATATTATATCCTGTTTTTGATGATACTGGCAGCGGGCTGTAAAAAATCATTCGAGGACCTGAATGTAAATGAGAACAAACCCACTTCAGTTCCTGCCGCCCTTCTTTTCAATGGTATCCTGAATGATATGTATGAGGCACCCTATAGCATGAATGAAAGATGGTGCCAGTATTATCTCTGCAATTATGATTATTATGGGAATAATCGATATGATTTCGGTGCAGGAACTAACAATTTTGCAACCTTGAAGAATGTAGGCAAAATGGAGGAAGAGGCATTGAAAGGTGGAGCTGCTCCACTTAATCCCTACGCAGCGCTGGCTAAATTTTTCAAAGCCTATTTCTTTACGCGGATGAGCCTGCAAATGGGGGATATACCCATGAACCAGGCTATCCAGGGCGCCAGCAACCTCACACCTGTATATGATGCCCAAAAGACAATATTTATCAAAGCATTTTCATGGCTGGACAGTGCCAATAATGAATTGGGCCAATTGATAACAGCCAATAACAACTCGCTGGCTGGTGATATTTATTTTGATAATAATCTTCCCAAATGGAGGAAGGCTGTAAATACCCTGCACCTGCGCCTGCTGATACAATTGAGCAAGAAAGTTGGAGATGCTGAACTTAAAGTAAAAGAACAATTCACTGCCATTCTGGGTGATCCTGCCAAATACCCTGTTATGACAGGTATGGGAGATAATCTCCAGTTCAAATATGTGCATCCTACCAATGATTACCCAATGAACCCGGATAATTTTGGATTTGATGCATTGCGTTATAATACTTCAGCTACTTATATTTCCTTGCTTACGAAGCTGAGAGACCCACGTGTTTTTGTTACGGCAGAGCCTGCAATTGCGTTGATTAAAGGCCCTGTTAAGCCAACCGATTTTG
>CAMLGP010000449.1 GCA_946479535.1 uncultured Bacteroidota bacterium | reverse complement strand
ACTCACTTATAAGATCGGTGATGCAGGTAAATATGTAAAAGGACTTAGTGTATTTGTAACGGGTACAAATCTGTTTGTATTTACCAAGTTCAGTGGATTTGACCCTGAAGTGAATATTGACAAGAGCAGTAATAACTATCCTTCAAGATCAATAGAGTACATTCCTTATCCAACGCCAAGAACTGTTGCGTTTGGCTTTAATCTTTCCTTATAATCTGTAAAAAAATAATCATGATACTGAATACTAAATATAAAGTGGGATTGATGCTGGTGATCGCTGTTTTTGCCGGATGTACCAGGCTTGATGAAAAGCTGAACAGTAGTTTAACCAACCAGCAAACCCAGGCTGCGCTGGGCGCATCAGGAACTGCTCTTTTGTTAAAGGCAGCCTATTCTGATTTTACAGGTCCCTTTAATGATGTGGAACAATTGATCAACCTGACTGGTAACAGTTCTGATGAATCACTGGTTCCAACCCGTGGTGGAGACTGGGACGATAATGGTAAATGGCGTTCTGTACATGCACATACCTGGAATCCCAACCTGGCAGCCTGCCTGCTCACCTTCAACAGTCTCAACAAAATGAATTTCGATGCCACCAATGTGCTGGCATTTAATCCTTCCGATGTTCAGGCTGCAGAGGCAAGATTTCTCAGGGCCTGGTCACTTTATTACCTGCTTGATCTTTTTGGGCAGTATCCATTTCGTAATCCGGGCGATAACCTGCTGAATGCGCCTGAAGTAAAGAGTGGAGCAGCAGCAGTTGATTTTATCATCAGTGAATTGAATGCAATTCTTCCTAACCTGCCTCCTGCCGTGGCCAATATGAACTACAGGGCTAATCCCGATGCCGCCAGGATGTTACTCATGCGTTGCTATTTAAATAAAGGCGCATTCATTAACAGGGCAGCGCCCACGTTTTCCGATGCGGATATGCAGCAGGTGATCACATTGGGGAATACAATTATGTCTTCCAATCGTTATTCCTACACCGCTAATTATTTTGATAATTTCAGCGTGGACAATGATATAAAATGCAAGGAAGGCATCTTTGCTTATCAAAATACCAGTGGTGTATCTGCCAATAACCTTGACGTTAAGGCACGCTGGTACAGCACCCTTCACTATAATCAATATACCCCCAAGAATCCAAATGCAGGATGGAATGGATTTTCTACCGTAGCTGAATTCTATAACACATTTGGTGTTACCGCCGCTCCAACCATGACGCTGAATGATTCCCTGTTGGATAATAGGATTGGAGGTAGATATTATCCAGGAGTAACAAATGTATCAGGGTTGCGTCCTGGGTTGCTGGTGGGTCAGCAATACAATGAAAATGGCGCCCCAATTACTGACCGGAAAACGCCTTCTCATCCGCTGGCATTTGATCCCGGGATTAGTGCTAATATGGTGGAGACAAATGCAGCCAAAGAAGAAATAACAGGTATACGTGTTGTAAAATATCCACCTGACTATTCTAATTATGATGGCGCTGCAGGCAATGACCTGGTGATTTTCCGTTATCCTGATGTGGTGTTAATGGTAGCAGAAGCCATGATGAGAAAGGCGGCCCCTGATAATGCAGGTGCCTTGGCGCTGGTGAATGCATTACGCACAGCAAGAGGTGCTGCGCCTTTGACGAGTATGACACTTGTAGCCGCTACTAATTATGCACCTAATACCCTGCTTGCCGAAAGAGGTAGGGAATTGTATTGGGAATGGGTAAGAAGAACAGATTTGATCCGTTTTGGCGTGTTCCTGAGACCCTGGCCTTACAAACCAGCTGATGATCCAAAGAACCTCCTTTTCCCCGTTCCGGCACAGGCCCTTGCCGCTAATCCCAATCTTAAACAGAACCCCGGTTATTAACTAGCTAAGCAGATAGGTTTTTATTAATTTCGCGAAAGGTCATTGTCTCAATGGCCTTTCTTTTTCAGAATGAAATACCAACAATATTTCCTGCTGTTTGTGACGGTTGCTTTCCTTTCTGCGTGTAGAAACGAAAAAGAAAAAAAAGCACCTCTTTTTACCCTGATGGAAAACACAGGAATCCAGTTCGCCAATAACGTTGTTGATGGCAAACTGGAAAACAGTTTCCTGTTCCGGAATTTTTATAATGGCGGTGGTGTGGCCATTGGTGATATCAATAATGACAGTCTCCCGGACATATTTCTCACCTCTAATACTGGCGCTAATAAACTGTATTTAAACAAAGGCAATTTTCAATTTGAGGATATTTCTGATAAGGCCGGAATCATCCATGATGATAAATGGAATACAGGCGTAGTATTTGCCGACGTGAATGCAGACGGCTGGCTTGATATTTATGTATGTGCCTCCGGACACATGGGAACCGGTACAAGGAAAAATAAATTATACATCAATAATCACCGGCTTGGTTTTACTGAAGAAGCAGATAAGTACGGCCTGGGCATTTCTGCCTACTCAACACAGGTGTCATTTTTTGATTATGATCTGGATGGAGATCTGGATTGTTTCATGATCAATAATAGTCCCATACCTATTAACCAACTCAATTTCGCTAACCGTAGGGATCTGCCAGACAGTTCCTGGAAAATCGCTGATTTTCTAAAAGGTGGCGGCGATCATTTATACCGGAATGATAATGGTTTTTTTCATGAAGTTACTCAGCAGGCCGGCATTCATGGAGGACTGATCAGTTTTGGATTGGGTGTTTCCGTGGCTGATATTAATAATGATGGCTATCCGGACGTATATGTATCAAATGATTCCTATGAACGGGATTACCTCTACATCAATCAAAAGAATGGGACTTTCAAGGATGAGCTGGAAAACTGGATGCAGCATACCAGTTTTTCCTCCATGGGAGCTGATATTGCCGATATCAATAATGATGGCTATCCTGATCTTTTTACTACAGATATGCTGGCTATGGATGATCACCGGTTAAAAACAACGGGTTCATTTGATAATATCAGCTTATTCAATAGCAAACTTCAATCAGGATTTTATTACCAGTATACCAAGAACTGCCTGCAATTGAATAACAGGAATGGGAAATTCATCGATATCGCAAGATATAGCGGGGTGGCAGCTACTGACTGGAGCTGGGGCGCCCTGATGTTTGATATGGATAATGACGGCTGGAATGACCTGCTTGTTTGTAATGGCGTTAACAGGGATGTAACCAACCTGGATTTTATGGACTTCTTTGCCAATGATGTTATTCAAAGAATGGTGATGACCGGAAAGAAAGATGATATCGATAAAGTACTCAAAGAAATCCCGCAAACACCACTTCCAAATAAGATCTACCGGAATGATAAGAACTTAAAATTCACGGATATTGAAGGAGAATGGGGCCTGGCTCAACCCAGCTTTTCAAATGGGGCAGCTTATGGTGATCTGGATAATGATGGAGATCTTGACCTTGTTATTAATAATGAGAACCAGCCTTCTTTTGTTTACCGTAATAATGCAAGAGAGCTGAACAAAAATAATTATATCAGTTTAAATCTTAAGGGAAAGGGAGCAAATCCCTTTGCCATTGGCGCCAAAGTGCAATTATTTTCAGGCACTGAGATACAAACAAGGGAGCATATACCGAGCAGGGGATTCCAATCGTCAGTAGACTATAAACTGGTCTTTGGATTAGGCAACGGTACCAGCATTGATTCGCTTGTTATTACCTGGCCAGACCGGACGAGAA
>CAMLGP010000448.1 GCA_946479535.1 uncultured Bacteroidota bacterium | reverse complement strand
ATCCGGATGAGGCCATGCCGAAAAAACTTCGTACATACGGTCTTGATGCATTATAATATTTAAAACCTGTTTCGTGTTACACTAACATTGGCTGGTTTTAGTGGTTCGTTAGACACGAACCACGGCCAGAAAAAAGTCCCGCCGATAACGGGCCTTTTTTTATTCTTCCAGAATAACTTTGTTCTTTCCCACTTTCAATTTATAGCCCACGCCTATTTTCAATGCATAATTTTCCTTTCCATGGCTCACAGGAAAATTAAAGCAAACCGGATATTCATATTCTTTGATCACATCATGTATGATATCATGCACATTCTTCCCAAAAGGCCTGTCCGTATCCTTTGTATCAGTAAATCCGCCTATCACCAACCCGGCAAGGTTTTTCAGTTTGCCACTTCGCTTTAACTGGTAAAGCATCCTGTCGATATTATAGAGATACTCGCCAACATCTTCCAGGAGTAATATTCTTCCTCTTGTTTTAATGTCAGAATCGGTTCCTACTGCATGGGTGAGCAGCGCCAGATTACCCCCCACCAGTTCTCCTATAGCTTCGCCCTTTTTGTTTAACTCATGCGGTTCCGTTTCATACCGCGCCTTTTTCCCTTCCAGCGCTGCCTTTAATGATTGGACAAATCGATTCACATAGCCAGCGTCATTGAAGGCAGCAGCCATAGGTGCGTGCAGGGAAGAAATATAATAATTGGAATAAAGATGGGAATGCAATAAAGTGATATCGCTGAACCCGATGATCCATTTGGGCTGCTTTTTAAATTTCTTAAAATCTATCTGATCGATGATATGCGTCATTCCATATCCCCCACGACCACAAAGAATAGCCTTTACTTCTTCATCATCCATCATTTGCTGGAGATCATCCAAACGTTCTTTTATAGTTCCGGAGAAATAAATGGTTGAGTCTCCGCCCAGGGTCTTTCCTACTTTCACTTTATACCCCCATTCATCCTGTAGTACCCTGATGCATTCCGCGGCTTTTTCAGCAAGCATAAAACCTGCAGGGCAAACAATCCCAATTGTATCGCCCTTTTCTAAATAAGGTGGAGTTTTAATCATTAGTCAAATTAACTGGGTATCGTTTTTAAAAACTTTGGCGCCGTTCTTTTCTTTGATGCCTGTTCATAGGCATAGGCGACAGAAAATAATACAGGCTCCTCGTAAGCCCTGGCAATAAAGGAAAGCCCAACAGGCAATTCATGTACCGTTCCCATAGGAACAGTAATATGCGGATAACCGGCCATGGCAGCAGGAGGGCAAAAATAAAACCCTGTTGAATAATCTCCCATCACCAGATCGGTCAGGTTAGCTGGACCAATACTGGTACCAGCAATAGCATCCAGGCCATTTTCTTTCATTATATCGTCAATGAACTTTTTACTGCCCTTTGTTTTGGCTACTGCATTAAGATAATCCTTGCCACTAATATCACCCATTTTTTCACTCATCTCCAGCGTTTCCTGTTTGAACCAGGGCATTGCCTTATTTTCATTTTTCTTATTGAACGCTATAACATCTGCAAGGGATTTAACTGCTGCATTGGCTTTCGACAAATACCGGTTGAGTCCATCTTTGAATTCACACATCAGAACAAAATATTCCGACTCATCCATATCATTGTATTTTTTTAGCAGGTCCACTTCAACAATAGTTGCCCCATTTGATCTCATCAATTCTATGGCTTGCTTATACAGTGCAACAACCCCTTCATGACCTTCCAGGAACTTCTTTTCAACCCCAATTTTTTTGCCTTTCAAACCATCTAGCTGGAGAGACAATGTGTAATCCGGAATTTCCACACTCTTCAATTGTATTTGGGACGGATCTTCACTGTCACTGCCAGCCATTGCATGTAATAATATGGCGGCATCCCTTACTGTTCTGGTCATTGGACCTGCTGTATCCTGGGTTACAGAAATTGGAATGATCCCTGTACGGCTGACCAATCCTACAGTTGGCTTAATCCCTACAATTCCATGATAAGAAGATGGGGCTATGACAGATCCATCTGTTTCTGTTCCCACAGCTACAGTACAAAGATTAGCTGCTACTGCAGCTCCTGAACCAGAACTTGAGCCACAGGGATTGCGATCAAGCACACAGGCATTTTTTGTTTGTCCGCCTCTGCTACTCCAACCACTGGAAGAATGCGTAGACCTGAAATTTGCCCATTCACTCAGATTTGTTTTTCCTAAAATAACAGCACCGGCATTCCTCAGTTGCTGTATGACAAAAGCATCCTTTGCTGCTTTATGCCCTTCAAGGGCCAGGGATCCTGCCGTGGTCATCATCTTATCCCCCGTATCAATATTATCTTTGACCAGGATGGGAATACCATGAAGAAGCCCTCTCAACTTACCTGACTTTCGCTCTGCATCCATTTTATCGGCAATTTCAGGCGCATCAGGATTTAATTCGATCACAGCATTCAGTGCAGGCCCCTGCTTATCGATTGCATTAATACGATCCAGATATAACTGGGTAATGGAACGGGAGGTATGGGTTCCACTCTTCATTTTTTCCTGCAGCATATCAATGGTAGCCTCATTTAACTCAAAATCATCAACAAACTTCCCATCTTCTGCTTTGTTATCCCGATTGCTATCGGCAGAGGCCGGAGCAGGCGACTGACAGCCAGTAACCGCAATTGTGGTAGCTGCAAGACCGGCAACGGAGCCCGTTCTCAAAAAATTTCTTCTGTCCATAAGCGTGATTTCTTCCAGAAAGATAAGAGGAAAGTACATTTTTAAGAGGTATTTTTGCAAACTTTATGAATCAGCCTCAACGATATATGATCACTTCAGCCCTTCCTTATGCTAATGGGCTGAAACATATAGGCCACCTGGCCGGCGCCTACATACCTGCAGATATTTATGTTCGTTACCTCCGTGCGCAGAAAAGAGATGTTGTGTTTGCATGTGGGAGTGACGAGCACGGCACTGCCATTCCCATACAGGCCATGAAGGAAGGCACCACGCCAAGAGCCATCATCGATAAGTATCATGAGGCCATGAAACAGGATTTTGCTGACCTGGACATTTCCTTTGATATCTATCACCGCACCAGCGAGCCCCTGCATCATGAAACGGCGCAGGAGTTCTTCACCTATTTGAATGATCGCGGGGACCTGGAAACAAAAGAAACGGAACAGTATTATGACCTGGAAGCAAAAACCTTCCTGGCGGACCGGTATATAAAAGGCATTTGCCCCAATTGTGGATCAGACAGAGCTTACGGTGATCAGTGTGAGAATTGTGGCAGAACTTTAAGTCCGGATGAACTGATCAATCCGGTAAGTACACTAAGCGGCCAGCCTCCCATAAAGAAAAAAACCACCCACTGGTACCTTCCGTTAGGAAAACATGAAGAGTTTTTGAAAAAATGGATCCTTGAAGAACATAAAGACGACTGGAGAAGTACTGTTGTGGGCCAATGCAAAAGCTGGATTGAAGGCGGTTTGCAATCAAGAGCTGTGACGCGTGACCTGGATTGGGGGATCAGGGTTCCTCTTGCCAATGCAGAAGGAAAAGTTTTGTACGTATGGTTTGATGCGCCTATCGGCTATATCAGCGCCACTAAACAGTGGGCGATAGATAATAAAAAGGACTGGAAGCCTTACTGGTATGATCCGGGAACCAAACTGGTTCATTTTATAGGAAAGGATAATATCGTATTCCACTGTATCATA
>CAMLGP010000447.1 GCA_946479535.1 uncultured Bacteroidota bacterium | reverse complement strand
TACAGTTTATTCTTATATCACTGATCGCGATGGAAGAAGGATTGGTCAGGGAAAGGAACAGCCACTATCACTTACTGTTAATGCAGGCGGAAAGATTGTCCAGAAAATAAAAATGAGTAATGCCCGGTTGTGGTCATTGGATGATCCCTATCTGTACCGGGTTGTAACCATTGTACGATCTGGAAATAAAAATATTGATTCAGCCAGTCACCGTTTTGGTGTAAGGTATTTTCGATTTGATGCAACATTAGGGTTTTTCCTGAACGGCCACCCTATAAAGATCCAGGGAACCAATAATCACCAGGACCATGGCGGTGTAGGAAGTGCTTTGCCTGATTACCTGCAATATTACAGAGTGCGATTATTAAAGAATATGGGAGTGAATGCCTACCGTACCAGCCATAATCCGCCCACGCCTTCCTTGCTGGATGCGTGTGATAGTCTGGGTATGCTTGTATTAGATGAAACCAGGTTATTGAACAGCAGTCCTGAATACCTCGGACAGTTTGAGCGCCTGGTACTGCGTGATCGTAACCATGCATCGATATTCCTTTGGTCTATTGGAAATGAAGAGGGTTGGATTCATACTACCACCATCGGTAAACGAATTGCGCAAACGTTGATGGCAAAACAAAAGGAATTGGATCCATCAAGGACCTGTACTTATGCAGCGGACCTTCCTAATGTTTTCCAGGGAGTGAATGAAGTGATACCCATTCGCGGGTTTAATTACCGTCAGTTTGCGGTTGCGGATTATCATCGTGATCATCCCAATCAGCCAATCCTTGGAACGGAGATGGGGAGTACAGTTACAACTCGTGGGATCTATTCAAAAGATAGTATCCGTGGGTATGTGCCTGATCAGGATATAACAGCTCCTTATTGGGCAAGTAAAGCAGAGGACTGGTGGAAACTGGCAGCAGAAAATCTTTACTGGATGGGTGGATTTGTATGGACAGGATTAGACTATCGTGGTGAACCTACGCCTTATCGCTGGCCCAATATCAATTCCCATTTTGGGATCATGGATATGTGTGGCTTCCCAAAAAATATTTATTATTACTATCAATCATGGTGGACTGATAAGGATGTATTGCATATTTCACCGCACTGGAATGCTTTGCCTGGTCAACCAGGAGGACGCGGCAGCCGAAGACCCATAGAGGTATGGGTGAATACCAATGCTGATAATGTAGAATTATTCGTCAACGGAAAAAGTCAGGGTAAAAAAGATATGCCCCGGAACAGTCATTTAATCTGGACAGTAAACTATGAACCCGGTACCATTGAAGCTGTTGCTTATAAGAAAGGAAAGAAATTAACCTCTAAAATTGAAACCACAGGTGCCCCGGTTGAAGTAGTATTGACACCTTATAAGACTACAATACTCGCAGATGGAAAGGATGCAACAGTAATAAATATAAGTGTGATTGACAGGGATGGCCGTGAGATTCCTGATGCAGATAATCTGATCCATTTCTCCATATCTGGTGATGGGAAGATAATAGGAGTGGCTAATGGTGATCCCAGTAGCCATGAGCCCGATAAATGTGATGTACCGGGATCGATCACCGGTGGCGAGTGGCAAAGAAGTTTATTCAATGGCAAATGCCAGGTGATAATCCAATCCACCAAGAATAGTGGCGCCATTAAATTTGAAGCGAAGGCAACAGGTTTGTCTACCGGATCAACTGATATCGTAACAGTGTCGCCTGCAAGCGTCGCCTCCATCAATATTGATAAAAAATATGAATTGAAAGGAGAGGCCGCCAAACCCAGGGAGGCAACCAAAATGCTGGGAGCAGATATTTCATTTTTGCCGCAACTGGAAGACCGCGGGATGAAATTTTCTGATAAAGGTGTTGAAAAGGATCCCATACAAATAATAAAGGATCATGGATTCAATTATGTTCGTCTTCGCATATTCAATGATCCGGCAAGAGATAGTGGTTATTCACGCGGGAAAGGGTTTTGTGATCTGGCCCATACCAAACAGATGGCAAAGCGGGTAAAGGATGCAGGGATGAAATTACTACTGGACTTTCATTATAGTGATACCTGGGCTGATCCGGGCAAACAGTTCAAGCCAGCTGCCTGGAGAAATCTTTCCTTCGAAGAATTGAAGAAGGCCTTATATAATTATACTAAACAGGTAATGCAGGAACTGAAGGATCAGGGAACCACGCCGGATATGGTGCAGGTGGGTAATGAGATCAACCATGGACTGGTTTGGCCGGAAGGGAATGTGGCGCATCTGGATAGCCTGGCTCAATTGATCTCCGCCGGCAATGCAGCTGTTAAAGCCGTTGATCCTAATGTTGTATTATTATTGCATGTAGCCCTGGGCGGACAGCATGATGAATCTGCATTCTTCATTGATAATATGCTGGCAAGAGGGGTTCATTTTGATGTGATCGGAGAATCTTATTATCCCAAATGGCATGGTACCCTGGATGATCTGAGGGACAATCTGAATGATCTTGCGCATCGGTATAATAAGGACGTGATCGTGGTAGAATACTCCGCACGAAAGAATGAAGTAAACAAGATCGCTTTTGAAGTTGCGGGTGGAAAGGGTAAAGGCACCTGTATATGGGAACCGCTCAGCACCTGGGAACGGATATTTGATACAACCGGTAAATCAAATGATCTTATTCTTTTGTATGATGAGATCAGTAAAACTTTTGTTACCAATAAATAATAATGAAAAAGATTGGTGTAATGCTCCAGATGCAAATAATATGATTAAATTGACCATTAAGGGGCATACATAATAGGATTGAGATACTGTCATTGCTTTAATGCAAATACCTAAAAAGAAATAATATGAGAACCCGCTTTTGTATGAATGGATTGTTCATTGCCCTGATCTGTCTGGGAATGACAGGCATTGATGAGCCAAAGGAAATCCCCTTGTGGCCCAATGGAGCACCCGGCTCTGAAGGCAAAACAGGAAAAGAAAAAGTAAGAGTGTTTGAAGGTGACCTGGTAATATCCAATATTCATCAGCCTTCCATTACTCCCTATTTGCCTTCCAAAGAAAAAGCAACGGGTGCCGCGGTAGTGATTGCTCCCGGTGGCGGACATCGTGAATTATGGATCACGCATGAGGGTTATAATGAAGCAAAATACTTTAGTGACAGGGGTATTGCAGCCTTTGTATTGAAATACCGGCTGGCAAAAGATTCCAATTCTACCTATACCATTGATGAAACGGAATTAGGAGATATGAAGCGGGCCATTCGTTTGGTTCGAAGCAGGGCAAAAGAATGGAATATTAATCCTGAAAGAATAGGAGTGATGGGTTTCTCCGCTGGAGGTGAGGTGGCTGGATTAGCTGCCATGCGATTTGATGATGGTAATCCCAATGCAGATGATCCAATTGAAAGGGTTCATTCTCGACCCAATTTCCAGGCCCTGGTTTATCCGGGAGGAAGTAACCGTTTTGAAGTTGCGAAAAATTCACCCCCTGTTTTATTGGTAGGTGGCTTCAATGACAGGTCGGATATAGCTGAAGGCATTGCACAGGTATATCTTAAATATAAAAAAGCAGGGATTCCTGCAGAATTGCATATCTATTCCAATGCAGGACATGGATTTGGCATGCGGGAAAGAAATAAAGATGCATCTGCTGGTTGGCCTTCCCGTTTTGTGGAGTGGCTAAATGACCTGGGATTCTTAAAAAAATAAAGAGTATCAAATGA
>CAMLGP010000446.1 GCA_946479535.1 uncultured Bacteroidota bacterium | reverse complement strand
CTTGCTGGATACCATTACACTTATAAGGGATAAACCAGTCTCCATCCTTGGAATTAATTTCGGTCGATTGGGGTTTTTGGCCAGCATTGGCCAGCATGAGATCAGGGAGGCCATTCAGGCTATTGCCAAAAGGACTTTTGTTACCGATAAAAGAACGATGATCCACCTGGATGCTGATCTTCCATTATTTGGCAGTGTTCCCTATGCGCTTAATGAGTTTGCCATTCACAAGCGGGATACGGCCACTATGATCAAGATCCACACTTACCTAAACGGGGAATTCCTGAATACTTATTGGGCAGATGGATTGATTGTGGCTACTCCAACCGGTTCAACGGGCTACTCTCTCAGTTGTGGAGGGCCAATTGTATTTCCGGAATCCGGCAGCTTCGTGATCACTCCTGTTGCTCCCCATAACCTGAATGCCCGGCCTATTGTTGTACCGGACGATAATGTGATCTCATTTGAGGTGGAGAGCCGGTATGAAGAGATCATCTGTGCGCTTGACAGCCGACGGGAGATAGTGGGCAAGAATGTATCCCTCGCCATCCGCAAGGAGAGCTTTGATATCAACCTGTTACGTCTTAGCGAGAACAACTTTTTGCAGACCCTTCATAACAAGCTTACCTGGGGTCTGGACAAACGGAACTAGGAGAATTGGGAAATTTTGGAATTGGGAAATTTCGAAATTTAAGAGAATCTCGCTGTCTATCTGGGTATAATGAAACCTATGGCCAAAAATTTCGAAATTTCCCAATTCCAAAATTTCGAAATCCCCTCCATTTTAACAGCCCCGGTAATAAGAAATTTGTTATTTTTCCGTTCTAACTAATTCCAACCTTTTATTCTGGATATAATGAGGAAATTGCTGGTAGTAGTATTTGTGGGTACGCTTGTAGCGTTCTTTCCTGCGCGTTCAGTTGCACAAGACGCTATTGTTCAGGAAGGTGAATTTGGGGTAGGCCTGGGTGCCGCTCATTATTTCGGCGACCTGAATACGCGTGCACGTTTGAACAGGCCCAAGATGGCCGGTACGATCTTCTTCCGTAAAAATTTCAGCAACTATATTTCTGCACGTATTGGAGCAAGCTATGCAAGACTTGGCTATTCTGATAAATACAATACGCATAATGAATACATGTATCGCCGCAATCTGAGTTTCAATACCAATGTATGGGAACTTACATTGCAGGGAGATTTCAATTTCTTCCGCTTTATGCCTGGCGAACCCGGATTCAATTACACACCTTACATTACTTTCGGTATCGGAGCCTTCAGCTATGATCCCTTTGCATATCTCAATGGAGAGAAGATATTTTTAAGACCATTGAACACGGAAGGACAGGGTACAAGTCTTTACCCCGACAGGAAACCTTATAGTGCCATGGCACTTTGTATTCCTTTTGGAGTTGGTATCAAATATTCCCTGAATGAAAAGGTCAATGTGGGATTTGAAATACTGTATCGCTTTGCCCAGACAGATTACGTTGACGATGTGAGCACAACTTATGTGGATCCTATTGTTTTCTGGGACCCAGCTTCCGGATTACCTCAGCCACCCGCTTATTTCCTTCATGACCGCTCTAATGAAATAGGAGAGCCTATTGGAATTCCTGGAAGGGCAAGGGGTAATAGTAAGCAAAAAGACCAGTTTGTGACGGCTATGTTCCATGTCACATTCAACCTGCAATCTTACCGCTGCCCTACGGCCGATTAAGGGCGATTTTGGGCCTGGCCGCTGATGTTAATCCCGGCCTCCTGATACATGAATTCCTTACCTTTGCCCCCCTTAAGAACATGTCATCACTCTTAGACCAGATTGATAAGGACCGGCTGCCTCGCCATATTGCCATTATTATGGATGGGAATGGGCGTTGGGCCAAAGAACAGGGGCAGGACCGCCTCTACGGTCATTTCCATGGAGTAGAGAGCGTACGCAATATTGTTGAAGGCTGCGCGGAATTAGGGATCGGCTACCTCACACTGTATGCATTCTCCACTGAAAACTGGGACCGCCCTGAATACGAGGTGATCGGGCTTATGGAATTGCTGGTCAACACTATCCGGAAGGAAGTGGAAAGTCTTCACAAGAATAATATCAAGCTGCACGTGATCGGAGATATGGCCATGCTCCCAGAATATGCCAGGCAGGAATTGAATGAAGCCCTTGAGTTCACAAAAAAGAATACCGGCCTTAACCTGGTTATGGCCCTGAGTTATAGCGGTCGATGGGAATTACTTAACGCCGTTAAAAATATAGCCTACGAGGTTAAACAGGGAAAAATTTCGGTAGAGGAAATAGATCAGAGCACCCTGCAGCGCTATCTCTGCACCAGTGAATTTCCTGATCCTGAGCTCATGATCCGCACCAGCGGAGAGTTCCGGATCAGCAATTTTCTGTTGTATCAGCTGGCTTATGCAGAGCTATATTTCACCAACGTACGCTGGCCGGATTTCCGTAAAAACAATCTCTACGAAGCCATTTTGGACTACCAGGCCAGGGAAAGAAGATTTGGAAAAACAGGAGAGCAGGTTGCAGAGGAAGTTGATACAAAGAAGGTACAATGAGTGATTAAGGGTACCTCTATTCCTTTTCGGATCCCGAAAAGGAATAGAAAACAAACCGGTGACCCAATGAAAAGGCTAAGAGAAACTGGAGATTAAACAACCCTATTTCTTGACGGGCTTTTAACAAACAGTTTCATTATTTACAGTTAAATTGCCGGCGTAAAGAAAGCTTGCGTCCGCTATAAAATACAGAATACAAACTAATTGCGTCCCGATGTCTGACCCCGGGAAACAATTGACCAGAACAATCAACCATGCAACGATTTTTACTTCGTATCAGTGTTTTTGTGATAACGGCTGTTTCATCTGTGCTATCTGTGCATGCCCAGGATACAACCAGACCCACTTCAATTGATCCTGTTTTAATTCAGTGGGACAGTGCCAGAATACCCAAACAATATTTTATCAATGATGTAACCGTTACCGGTATACGTCACCTCGATACCGCAATTGTAAGTTCTATTTCAGGATTAAATCCCGGTGATAAATTTACTCACCCGGGCGAAGATATTTTTGCAAAGGCCATTGCCAATCTCTGGCGTCAGAAACTCTTTTCCGGAATTCAGATCTATATAACAAAGGTCAATGATGACAGGGTAAGTGTTGAAATAGCAGTTGTGGAGCGCCCACGTCTCGGCAATTTCAAATTTATTGGTATCAAGAAAACAGAGGCGGAAGAATTGCAGGGAAAGATCGGTCTTGCCAAGCAGACCATTATCACGGAGAATATGCGGCGCAATATTGTTGAGGTTACTCAAAAATATTTCCGCGATAAAGGTTTTCAGTTCATTACAGTGAGAATTGATGAAAAGAATGATCCAACTTTTGTGAATAGTAATTCATTGACCATCTATGTTGACAAAGGAAAGAAAGTGCATATCAGTGATGTGGGCATTTTCGGCAACGAGCAGATTGATGCAATGAAGCTGAAAAAACAAATGAAGGGAACTAAGGAAATGAGCCGCTTCACTCTGTTCCCCACGTATGATACAGGAAGATTTGGTGCCAAAAAGGTTCCTACATTCCGTGAATATTTCAGGGATTTCGGGTTCCTTTCTCCGAGCAAAACAAAAAGAGTACTTGACCCCTATTTCAGATTCAAATTATTCAGTTCAGCTAAATTCGATCCCAAGAAGTT
>CAMLGP010000445.1 GCA_946479535.1 uncultured Bacteroidota bacterium | reverse complement strand
AGTTATTCGGCGTTGGAATCAAGGCAGGGATCCAGTGGCATAATTTTTCGAGAAGTATAGAGGATAATCTTTTAAAATACTATAAATATGGAAATTAAACGCAATGAAGCAACACTAAACCGTCCGGATGGAGATCGTGTTTTGGATGGAACCTATGTGTTTGTTGACATCCCTTCTTATATACGCCAGATCAAAGAGGAAAAAGCCTGGGAAAAGAATGACAGGAATGGTATTACTGTTTTTAAAAGTGACACTATCACGAATGTCATAACTGTAATGCAAAAAGGTTCTGCAATGAGGGAAATCGAAACCGATGAATTTCTTTCTGTACAGGTTCTGGAAGGGAATGTTCGTTTTTCAACTCCCGAGGGTGATATAGAGGCCGTTAAGTTCCAGCAGATAACCTTTCATCCGCATGTGAAACACTCTATTGAAGCATTGTCAGAATCAATCCTTCTATTGACCAGTTACAAGGATAAGGAATAGATGGGAAAGTAGTTATAAGGGTACGGATTATTCAGAAATGTTATTCCATCAACAAATTATTTTAGCGATTTCCGGATCGCTTTTGCTGAGTCCAGATGCATTTGAAGTGTAGGCAATGTGTTGTCTACAAATGATTTAACATCGGCGTCATTTATCTTATTTGATGCGTCTTTAAACATACTTATATCTTTTTCATGGTCATTTGTCATGGCATCCATGAAAGACTTATCGAAATCCTTACCGGTTCTCTTTGCGAGTTTATCAATCAATTCCTGATGCTCATTGCCAGGTGCGTCCGGTAGCGTAACATTTCTTTGTGCAGCCAGTGCTTTCACTTTATCATTAGCGGCTGAATGGTCATGGATTAACATGCTCCCATAATCTTTTACCTGCTTATTAGTGGCCTTTTGTTGGGCCAGTTCCCCAAGACGCACTTCGGTCATGCCACCATCGGCAGCTTTAACAAGGAAGGTTGAAGACGCCTCATCGGTTTGCAACGTTTGGGATGTTGTGGAGTTGGAATCCAATTTTTCGGAATTAGCTGAATCAGCTTTCTCCACACTGTCTTTTCCTTCATTGTTGCAAGCCAATATTAGAAATGGTAATGCAAAGGCAATTGATCTTTTTTTCATAACGATTGATTTTTATATAGAAGTCTGTTTAGAATTTGCTGGAAATATTCGTGCCACAGTTCCGTCTGGTATTACAACGTATAGTATTTAAAATTTATATAGATCAAAATGCTCATATAAATGTGGTGGCACAGTTTGTGACGCCTTAAAGGAATGATAGCTACCAAGGTGAAAAAGAGATCATCAGGAAGGTCTAAAAGAAAACCAGCTCCACGTAGGAAAATCCTGGCAAAGAAGTCATCAAAAGCCAAAGGAGATATTTCAGCATCATACAATTCAGTAAAAGAATATAACGGGAAACAATATACCGGCATGGCCATTGGCCGAAGTCATAAATGGTATTATGATAAAGGCGAATGGAAGGAAACAAAGATAACTCCCGATCTGTGGGAAGTATCCTATTCAGTTACCAAGCGTAGGGCAGGTCACGCCCCTGAAGGTTCAGGGGTACCTGTAGGAACCGCTTATCATTGGTATATTATGGCACACCAGGACGTCAGGAAACTGAATGCGAATGATTATTCCACGGTATTGTCTGGATTTAAATACAAGGTAGCGCACAAAAGGGTAAGTAGTGGTAAATGGAGCGCAACCACGGGGACCCAACGAAAGCACATGATCAAATACCTGAAGGGAATGATTGATCAATTGGAAAGTGAACCTGTTGAAATTGAATTTGAATACGGAGGTAAAAAATACAAGGGTGAAGGAATTCCGGTAAAAGAATCCTGTCATGATGGGGTCTGTTTTTCCCTTGAAATAAATCTTAATGGGGAACATATTGGTATTATTAATCGCCTAAAATCCGGATGGAAAATGAATGAGGTGAAAGACCAGAAGTTCATTAATACCGTTGGACAGGTAATTGAGTTATGGTACGAATAACACTCTAACCTATAATTTTAAATTTAATAGTTATGTATTTAGCTTATCGAACCTGTATTGAAGCCTGTCTGCATTGTATGTCTATGTGCAATCATTGTGCTTCATCCTGCCTGCAGGAGAAAGATGTAGATGCAATGGCGCATTGTATCCGCCTTGATATGGAATGTGCAGCCATCTGCCGAACGGCAGCAGAACTAATGACTATGGGGAGCCAGCATGCCAATGCCATTTGCCAGATATGCGCAGATATTTGCCAGGCATGTGCTGAAGAGTGTGAAAAACACATCAGTATGGATCATTGCAGGCAATGTGCTACAGCCTGTCGCACATGCGCAGAAGAATGTTTAAGCATGGTTGCAGCCTGATTGGGCATCTCCTGGCAGAAGAAAAAGGAGGTATATCAGCTGCTTTCCCGAATAGCCGAATGCAGCATCAATCTGCAGCCTCCCATGGCAGGATTGTTGTCTTTCTACTATAAGTTAAATCTTTTTTTATGATAAACAGAGATGGGTCCTGCATCAGTCTTTGGCAGGATAATACAGAAGCCTATGTTCCAACAAATAAGCCAGAAGGCAACATTATTTATGATGTGATTATTGTTGGAGGTGGTATTACCGGAATTAACACAGCGCTACTATTGCAAACTGCGGGAAAGAAGTGCCTTGTACTGGAGGCATATAATATTGGCTTTGGTACAACTGGAGGCACCACAGCTCATTTAAACACTTTATTGGATACTCCCTATACCACGATCGGTAAAAACTTCGGAGAAGAAAAGGCCAGGTTTGTTGCCGATTCAGTGAAGGATGCAATTGACCTGATCAAACGGAATATTGAGCAATATGGAATTGAATGTGGCTTTTCTGAAGCTGATGCTTATCTTTTTGCACAGGACGAGGAGCAGGAAAAGGAATTGCAGAATATTTTTGAGGCAACAAGGGAAGCGGGAGTATCTGCTACTTATTCTGATTGCATACCTGTGCCAGTTCCATTTTTCAAAGCTATTAAGGTTCCCGCACAGGGAAAATTTAATCCATTGCAGTATGTTAACGGAATAGCGGCCGCTTTTGAAAAAGCTGGAGGTGTGATTTTACAGCATTGCAAAGTAAGCGGAGTGGAGAATAATGAATATGTAGAAGCAGAGACGAACAGAGGTGTATTCAAGGGCCATGAATTGATCTATGCAACTCACATACCTCCAGGTATCAATTTACTCCATTTGCGCTGTGTTCCATACCGGAGCTATGTCATAGCTGTAACACTAAAGAATAATGAATATCCGAAGGATCTTGCTTATGATATGGTTGATCCCTACCATTATTACAGGGCGCAGGAAGTAAATGGTATTACTTATCTTATTGCGGGAGGAAAGGACCATAAAACGGCTCACGAGGAGAACACTGACAAATCCTTTTTACACCTGGAAGCGGAGGTATTAAAACATTTCCCAGTAAAGAACATTGAATATCGATGGTCATCCCAATATTTTGAACCAGCAGATGGATTACCCTATATTGGACATTTGCCTGGTCACCCTCAACATATTTATGTTGCTACAGGATTTGGTGGAAATGGAATGGTGTATAGTCATGTGGCAGCCCTAACACTTAAAGAGATCCTTTTGAATGAAGAAGAGAAATATTCAGAGTTGTTCGATCCTAATCGTATTAAGCCAGTGGCAGGGTTTACAAATTTCATCAAACATAATGCGGATGTAGTAA
>CAMLGP010000444.1 GCA_946479535.1 uncultured Bacteroidota bacterium | reverse complement strand
ACAGGATATCCCTTTTATCCTGAACCAGACCCCATCCGTTGTGATCAATTCCGATGCAGGAAATGGAATTGGTTATACTGGCATCCGCATACGGGGTACAGATGGCACCCGGATCAATACAACAGTGAACGGGATCCCTTATAATGATGCAGAAAGCCAGGGAACTTTTTTTGTAGACCTTCCTGATTTTGCATCTTCAGTTAACTCTATCCAGTTGCAAAGAGGTGTGGGTACTTCCTCCAATGGAACAGGCGCATTTGGCGCAACATTAAGTTTATCCACCAATGAATACAATCCAACGGCCTATGGAGAAATCAACAACAGCTATGGTTCTTTTAATTCCTGGAAGAACACTGTAAAAGCAGGTTCGGGACTTATCGATAATCATTTTACTGTTGATGCCAGGCTTAGCCGGATCAGCAGTGATGGGTATATCGACAGGGCATCAAGCAATCTTCAATCATTCTATTTATCCGGGGCGTGGTTTAATAAAGGATCATCCATCCGGCTTAATGTTTTTTCCGGAAAGGAAAAAACATACCAGGCCTGGAATGGATTACCTGCCAACCTTTTGAAAACAGACCGCACTTATAATTCCAGTGGTACAGAAAAGCCGGGTGAACCATACAACAATGAAACGGACAATTACCGGCAAACCCATTACCAGTTATTTTTCAATACCAGTGCTAAAAATAACTGGAGTTTCAATACCGCTTTCTTTCTTACACGCGGTTTAGGGTATTATGAAAATTATAAAGCAGGAGAATCTTTTTCCAAATACGGAAAGCCTGACCCGGTGATCAATGGGGTTGCCATTCCAGTAACCGATCTTGTTGTACAAAGATGGCTGGACAATTATTATTACGGCCAGATCATTTCTGCACAGTATAAAAAAGATAAAAACACTTTTACTGTTGGTGGAGGATGGACAGTATATGATGGCAATCACCACGGTAATGTGATCTGGGCGTCACTCGGGTTTGACAAAGACTATGAATATTACAACCTGGATGCGCTGAAATCCGATATTAGTGCCTATGCCAAATGGCAATATGACCTTTCACCCAACTGGAGCCTTTTCACTGATGTGCAGTACAGGCATGTATATCACCGCATGGCGGGTTTTGATGATAACCCAACGCTGTTCATTACACGGAAATTTGACTTCATCAATCCCAAGGCTGGAATTTCGTATAGCAGGAATGGCTGGCAGGGCTATTTCAGTTATGCATTGGCAGGCAAGGAGCCTAACCGCAATGATTTTGAGGCCAGTCCTTTGTCACAACCCAAAAAAGAAACACTTCATAATTTTGAAGCCTCAATTGAGAAAAGATCAGACACGTGGAATGCTGGAGCTACTTTGTATTACATGTTGTATCGGGATCAGCTGGTACTCACCGGTCAGATCAATGATGTTGGAGCTTATACCCGGGTGAATGTTCCCAATAGTTATAGGGCAGGGATTGAATTACAGGCGGGTTATTCCATTGCAAAATGGATCAATGCATCTGCCAATCTTACGCTGAGCCGTAATAAGGTAAAATCCTTTACAGAATACCTGGATGCTTATGATGCAAACTTTGCCTGGACAGGCCAGGAGCCTGTTATGCATAAGAACACGGATATTGCCTTTGCACCCTCCATTATTGGGGGAGCCACTATGACGTTTCTCCCAACGAAATATTTTGAGATAAGCTTGCTAAGCAAATACGTGAACAAACAATATCTTGACAATACGCAGGATCAAAGCAGAAAATTAAAAGCATTTTATACACAGGATGCAAGAGTTGTGTATACGATACAGCGGAAACTATTTAAAGAATGGAAGATCATAGCCCAGGCCAATAATATATTTGACAGGAAGTATGAACCTAATGGTTATACTTATCCGTATCTCTTTGATGGAAGCATAACAGCTGACAATTACTATTACCCGATGGCAGGAAGGAATTTTATGATTGGAGTGAATATTAAATTATAGTAAAAAGAAAGGTCCTCCCCCGCCTTTGGCGGGGGAGGACCTTTCTTAATTTATTTATTTTTTTCCTGCCAGGCCAACATTCCGCCAGCCAGGTTTTTGGTATTGGTAAATCCCATCATCTCAAGGATCATACAGGCCTGCCCGCTACGGTTACCGCTGCGACAATAACAGATCACTTCCTCATCCTTCAAATTTTCGATCTCGTCCACAGCCATAGCCTGAATATCCCCCAGGGGAAGCAATATGCCGCCTATATTGAATTCTTCATTTTCAAAAGGTTCCCGAACATCCACCAGGTTCAGTTTTTCCCCGGCATCCAATCTTTTTTTGACTTCTTCTACAGTAATATTTTCCATGCTCAAATTTAATCATTATTGTTCAGGAGGAGGCATTATTGCAGCCGGTATACTATCTGTATCCGGCTTTTCAGTTTGGAGCCATACATCCATTAACTGGCCTGAACTGATATAGCGGAATTTGCGGTACTCATCAAAACGTTCAGGGCTTTGCCTGTATATAAATCCATTGCACGTATCAGTAATTCCCTGGGCCATAACCACTCCGAAATCTATGTTCATTTCATTTAGAATGGCCTTCGCCTCACAATAAGTTTTGCCGATGAGGGATGGTACAGGAAATTTCTGACTGCCGATACCATCTGCCAGTACCAGATCAATCTTTGTTCCCATACGGATCTTTGTCCCCGCAGTGATCTGTTTCCCATCGTAATTCTGCTCCAATACTGCATTCTTGGAGAAGAAAGGCTTGTATGAAATATTACCTACCTGAAGGTTCGCGTTCTTCAAAGCCATCTCAGCGCTCCGGTAACTATAACCTACCAGGTTGGGCATAGCAACTATGGGAGGCACCGCGCGGTTGATGGTAAGGTATACAGTACGATTTACCTTTACCACCTCATCTGCGTCTGGGACCTGTTTGATCACTGTTAGCGGCTTTGTGGTATCAGTGTAAATTGAATCCTGGATCACCACTTCAAAACCAGCTTTATCCAGCAATTCTGCTGCGCTTTCATAAGATTTACCCAATACAGCAGGAACCGTTTTGGACTGATCATGGTGGGTACACCAGTTCAGGGAAAAAATAAAAAAGATAAAAATGATGGCTGCCAGCGCAAAGCCGGTAAGGAGATTTACCCAGAGCGGCCTGTGAGTGATGAATTTAAACACTGAATAGATTTTAAAGTTCCTCCCGATAGTTATCGGGATTAATTACTAAAGGCTTCTTCAATCAACTTGCTATAAAATTCATTGAGACTCCACCCCATCGCTTTTACCTGTTGCGGCACAATACTGGCTTCACTCTGGCCGGGGATTGTATTTACTTCGAGCATATAGGGATTGCCAGATTCTTCATGATAGATGAAATCAATTCGCACCACTCCCCTGCAATTAAAAATATCGTATATCTTCCTGGCAGCTTCTCTTATTTTATTGGCAATACTTTCATCCACCTGTGCCGGGGTTATTTCTGAAGAGGCCCCTTCGTATTTGGCTTCGTAATCAAAAAAATCTTTTTTGCTGATGACTTCGGTAATAGGAAGTGTGATGATATTGCCTCCGGCCCTGAATACACCAATAGTGAACTCCCGTCCACTGATATATTCTTCAATCAATACCTGCGAATCTTCTTTAAATGCCTTTTCAATAGCTGCGCCCAGTTCATCTGATGACTCCTTTACTTTTGACATTCCAATGCTGGACCCCCCGTTATTGGGTTTTACAAA
>CAMLGP010000443.1 GCA_946479535.1 uncultured Bacteroidota bacterium | reverse complement strand
TAGGCATGATGGTCTATTTATGCACTAGAGAAGAGGAAGAATTGCTGTCTGCTGCAAGAGTGAAAGAGATCGTCTGACTTCCATCAGGCAATCTTGCAGAATCAATTTTGGAAAAATAGAAATCACTGGTTGGAGCAACATTGTTATTGCCCGTAGTGACCATGTAACTGATATTATCAAAGTCTGACGCGGCCAGCTGAACACGACCACTATCCATATCCTTGAACTTTTCCAGTTCAACATATTTGGGACGTGCGCCTTTAGTAGTGAAAGCTATTTTGAATACATTATTCTGAAGGAATACAATCTGTTCTGTACCAGTACCTGCACCATGGAACTGACCTTCTTTCGCAATTCTGTTTACAGAATCAGTAAGAATGGAATCCCGGACGGCAACGGCTGTATCTAACTTTGGAGCGTTAGCCAGTGCAGTAGAGTCTTTTATACGCTGTTCACGCGCCTGTCTTTGCTTGAATTCTGCCTGGTCTTTGTTGGTATAATAAAAATAGCCAAAGAACAGGCCCGCCAGGATCACAAAGCCGATGACGGTATTACGGTCAAACTTCATTTATGGTGAAAATTTAAAGACGGCAAAGATAGGTGTTTCAGGATAGAGTGATGGTTGGTGTTCCACGGACCACTTCACATGGTTCGTGAAACACGAACCATAGCTGGAAAAGGCTTTTATAAAACAAAAAAAGCCGCCTAACCCGGGGTTAAACGGCTTCCAAAGGATTAATATCTTTTAGATCATCTCTCCCTGTAATTGTGGGTTCTTCACCTGAGCAGCCTTATCGGCATACACCTTCGCTGCGGCGATAAAGTTCACAAAAATGGGCTGCGGATTCTCTACCGTACTCTTTAATTCAGGATGGTATTGAACCCCAATAAAGAATGGATGTTTTGGCAGTTCAATGATCTCAACCAGTCCGGTTGTTGGATTCTTTCCGCTCGCTACCATACCTGCCCTTTCAAATTGATCCAGGTATTTATTATTGAATTCCCAGCGATGACGATGACGCTCGGTCACTGAATCTCTACCATAAATAGTATGCGCCAGAGAGCCTGGTTTAAGATCACAGGGATAAGAACCCAGCCGCATGGTGCCACCCTTGGTAGTGATCTTCTTTTGTTCTTCCATTAAGTCGATCACCGGTTCAGAAGTAGTCGGCACCATCTCTGTTGAGTTGGCATCCTTCAATCCTAAAACATTGCGGGCATATTCAATTACGGCCATCTGCATACCCAGGCAGATACCAAAGAATGGAAGACCTTTTTCACGGGCAAATTTAACAGCCAGTATCTTTCCTTCCACGCCTCTCATTCCAAATCCCGGTGCAACCAGCAATCCATCCAGGGCACCCAGTTTCTCGGCTACATTATCAGCTGTAATAAATTCACTGTGCACATTCATTACCTGTACCTGGCATTCATTAATGGCTCCGGCATGTACAAATGACTCCAAAATAGATTTATAGGCATCCTGCAATTCTATATACTTACCGATCAACCCAATGGTAACCTTGCTCTTTGGATAATTCAGTTTATCCAGGAATTCTTTCCATTTTCCAAGCTGTGGCTCATTGTTATTGGTGATGTTAAGCTTTTTCATACAGATCACATCAAGCTTCTCGCGCATCATAGCCAATGGCACTTCATAGATGGTGGGCGCATCAGCTGCTTCTATCACCGCTTCCTGTTTTACATTACAAAACAGGGCGATCTTTCTGCGCAGATCGGGAGAAAGGGGTCTTTCGGTTCTGCACACAATTATATCAGGATGAACCCCTTCCTGGCTCAGCATTTTCACACTGTGCTGGGTGGGTTTTGTCTTTAATTCTTTTGCAGCCTTTAAATAAGGTATCAGCGTAAGATGTACTACCAGTGAATCTTCTTCCGGGAGTTCCCACTGAAGCTGACGAACAGCTTCTACAAATGGAAGGCTCTCGATATCACCAACAGTTCCGCCTATTTCTGTAATCACAATGTCATAATCCCCGTTTTGGCCCAATTGGAGCATTCTTCTTTTGATCTCATCAGTTATATGGGGAACCACCTGAACAGTTTTTCCGAGATAGGCCCCTTCCCTCTCTTTATTAATAACTGTCTGGTAAATCCGGCCCGTGGTTACGTTGTTGGCCTGGGAAGTAAATATGTTCAGGAAACGTTCATAGTGACCCAGATCAAGATCCGTTTCTGCACCATCTTCAGTTACAAAGCACTCACCATGTTCATAGGGGTTAAGAGTGCCAGGATCCACATTGATATAGGGATCGAATTTCTGAATGGTTACTCTCAACCCCCGGGCCTGCAGAAGCTTCGCCAGGGAAGCGGCAATAATGCCTTTTCCCAAGGATGAAGTAACGCCGCCGGTAACAAAAACATATTTTGCCATATAATAACATATTTCATCCCGATATCTATCGGGACTCTTAAAAAACAAAGGCCCTGGCAAATTCTCATTTGCTCTGTGAAACATCCCAATAACTATCAGGACTATTACAAATCAGATCAAAAAACAATAAGTGTTGAGATTAGCCCACCCCTTAATAAAATAACTCTGAAAAATATATGACCAGCGGAAAGGAAATACAGGAAGAATTTCCGGGAGGTCATGCAAAGATAATAGTATTTTTTTGGTCATTAAAATCTGAATTCACCATGTGGAAAAAACGGGTATTTTTAATCCGAAAATCATTGCTATGAGAAGAATTTTTACATTATTAATTGTTCTATTTATCCTTTCTACGGCCAGATCCCAAAAAACCTATATCTGGTGCGGTACCCTGATCGATGGCAAATCTGATGACCCGAAAAAGGAAGTAACGATCATTATTGAAAAAAACCGGATCCTTGGTGTTGAAAAAGGTTATACTTCTGGCGGTGGTAACGACAGCACAATCAATCTGAAAAACAGAACTGTTACTCCCGGCTGGATGGATATGCATGTGCATCTTGAAGAAGAAACCAGTCCAAACAGGTATCTGGAAGAATTCACCCTCAATCCTGCCGATATTGCCTTTAATGCTGCCAGGTATGCTGAGATCACGCTGATGACAGGTTTTACAACAGTACGAGACCTGGGTGGCACCAATGTAAATATCTCTTTGCGTAATGCGGTCAACAAGGGAATCGTTAAAGGACCGCGAATATATACTGCTGGAAAGATCATTGCTTCCACCGGAGGCCATGCTGACCCCACCAATGGTTACCGGGCAGACCTGATGGGTGATCCTGGTCCATTGGATGCGGTTGCGAATGGACCTGATGAATGCAGAAAAGCAGTAAGGCAACGTTATAAAGATGGGGCCGACCTGATCAAGATCACAGCCACCGGAGGAGTATTAAGCGTTGCAAAAAACGGAAGCAATCCGCAGTTCACGGAAGAAGAGATCAAAGCCATTGTTGAAACAGCAAAAGATTATGGAATGAAAGTGGCGGTACATGCACACGGCGCTGAAGGTATGAAAAGAGCGATTCGTGCAGGAGTCAATTCTATTGAACATGGTACTTATATGGATGATGAAGCCATTGAACTTTTTAAAAAATATGGAACATGGTATGTTCCTACACTTACTGCTGGAGCCGCTGTTGCCGATTCAGCAAAGAAGCCAAACTATTATCCAGCACTGGTCACTCCAAAAGCCCTGGAAATCGGGCCAAAGATCAGAGCAACCTTTGCAAAAGCCTATAAAGCCGGAGTGAAGATCGCATTTGGAACAGAT
>CAMLGP010000442.1 GCA_946479535.1 uncultured Bacteroidota bacterium | reverse complement strand
TGGCAGGTGTTGGTGATCTGCGGTGGGACTTTCGTGATTTGCTTATTCATACTCCTGATCCCTTCCCTGCTTGTAAGAAAAATACAGCCAGTGAAAGCCATACAGTTCAGGTGAGGTGAGCTTTCGGGTCTTTGGCGAATGGTCAATTATCACCAAAGCCCGAAAGCTTATTTGATTTACAATAATTTCGAAAGGATAATTCCTGTAGCCACTGCTGCATTCAATGATTCTGCTTTTCCTTTTTTAGGTATGGTGATCTTAACCCCTGCCAGTTCCATCACTTCAGGACGAATACCTTTTGCTTCATTCCCGATTATGATCAATCCTATCTTTATGGGAGGAACCTCACCAATATCCTTTCCACCCAGGGCAGCCGCATAAACTGGAATATTCCGTTGCAGGGGTAACCAGTTCACCAGATAGGTATACAACAATTGAACTCTTGCAATACTTCCCATGGTGGACTGTACCACCTTGGGGTTATATTGGTCCGCACAATCAAGACTGCAAATGATCTGATCAATTCCAAACCAGTCGGCAATCCGTATAATAGTCCCAAGGTTGCCCGGGTCCTGTATGCCATCCAGCACCAATGAAACCTTATCCCCTGTTTCAATCAATGGTTCGGTCCCTTTTTTCACCAACGCCAGCACCTGATTAGGTGTAGTGAGTTGTGAAATTTTTCCCAATTCGGCTTCGGTGATAACCGTTACAGGAATTCCATTCGTCAAGCCTTTATGTTCGTCTGTCCAGGACTGCAATGCATAAATCTCCCGGACCGGCTTATTGTTTTCTGCCAGCAGATCTGCAAGAATTCGAGGGCCTTCAGCAATGAATAAACCCGCTTCATCTCTTGCTTTTTTCTGGCCTAAACTTTGGATATATTTGATCTTCGATTTACCAAGCATTGTCCCTTTCAATTAAATTATGTTTCCCGGCAAGCCCCTAAACCAATCATATCGATTTAAAGCAGTTATTGCCGGACTGATCATTGCTGCCTTTGCTTCCTGTACGATCGTTAAAGACTATCCCTCAGGAAAACCCTTCGTCTATCAGACAAATATCAACCTAATAGGAGATTTTTCAAACAAGGAAAAAAAAGAGCTTGCTGCCAGCCTCAAAGAACAACTAGATGACAGCATGCAGGCACGCAGGCTGGAAAAACTGGCCTGGCAGGTGCTTAAAAAACCGCCCGTGTTTGATAGCGCCAATGCGGAAAAGTCTATAATCTTCATGAAGGCCCTGCTGAAATCAAGAGGTTATTTTAGCGATTCAATCGGATACAAGCCTGTAATCGTGGATACCGTTGGAAAGGATGAATACCGTACAACCATCAATTTCAATGTACGTCCGGGTAAACTGGTCCATCTGGATACTGTCTCCTATAATTTACAGAAACCCGAGTTGCAGCACCTGGCTGATTCATCAAAGAAAGCCGCATTTATAAAAAAGGGAGATCCCTTTGACAAAAACCTGATCTCGGAGGAACTTGACCGCCTCACAGAATTGTATCGCAATAGCGGATATTTGAAATTCAACAGGGATGAACTGGTGGGTTTATGGGATACGCTTGATGTATCCTTACTGACTCCTTCACTGGATCCTTTTGAACAACTGGAAATATTGCAGAAGCTCAGGCAAAGAAGAGAAAATCCTACCGCCAACCTGGAAATTCGATTGCGTGATTTTGACAGTTCCCGACTGGTAAAATATTATATCGGTAATGTTACCATCTATCCGGATTACAGAACCGATACTGCGGGTCTCATTCCGCACGTCAGGGTAATAGATGATATTACGGTGATCCAGCATCACAATAAATTCAAGTCAAGAATATTTCCGACGAATATCTATTTGCCCCATGATTCCGTATACCGGCAAAGGCGTTATTTGAGGACTGTAAACCGGTTCAGTTCTTTGGGCACCTGGCGCCTGGTCAATATAGATGCCATTCCACGAAAGAATACAGACACAGTTGATTTTGTAATCCGGTTAACCACTGCCCGGAAATACTCCTTCAATGCTAACCTGGAAGGAAGTTTTAACCAAACAACCATTTCAGGCAATCTTTTTGGCATTGGCGCCAACGTTGGTGTTCAAAACCGGAACTTCGCAAAGGGAGCCAATATTGCCAACACCAATGTCCGCTATGGAGTTGAATTGGGAAGCGCCAATGGCAGGCAATTCATTCAATCCAAACAGGTCAGCTTCAACCACACAATTTATTTCCCGCGCTTTATTCCCAATACCAAAAGAATTCCCGAAAAGTTCAGGGATAATATCCGCTCATTCTTTTCTTTTAGCGCCGCCAATACCGAACGGCGATACTTGTATAACCAGACAACTGTCAATGGTGCTTTTGGATGGGAATTTTCCAGAAGAAATGTCTTATGGACCCTTAAATTCCCAAACATCGAGTACTCTTATTTGATAAAGCGGGACAGTCTGAACAAACTGATCATTGCTAACCCATCACTTAAAAACATATTTACTGACGGCTTAATATCCTCCGTGGTGTCTAACCTGACCATTAGTGGCGGAAGTACCAATAGACCGAATGTTTTACGAATAAACTTTGAAGAAGCTGGCCTGCTAACAGGACTTATAAGAAACAAATTCCTGGATAGCCAACTATACCGGTTCGTAAAGATGGATGTTGAATTCGCGAAACTTATCCGGTTTCCAAAATCGTCCATTGCAATGCGGGGATTTATGGGGGCAGGATATGAGTTTAATTCTACCCGTGATCCTGATAAAAGAAATAATCTTCCTTTCTTCAAGGAATATTTTAGCGGCGGTCCCAACAGTATGCGTGCATGGGGTTTAAGGCGTTTGGGACCAGGTTCAAGTATCAAGAGCATTTCAGGGCTCGGAAGTACACCGGACCGGTATGGAGATGTTCAACTGGAAGCAAATATTGAATATAGAACTCCCTATATAACTCCATTTACAGTGAAAGTTAATTTCGCTGCATTTATTGATGCGGGTAATGTCTGGTTTCTGAAAGGACAGGGTCATGCACCTGAAGAAGTGTTTAATTTTAACAGGCTTGGTAAAGATATCGCCATTGGCGCCGGCGGAGGTGTGCGTATTGACCTTAATTTCTTTGTAATCAGATTTGATTATGCCTATAAAGTAAAAGACCCCAGCCCTACCCCTGATAATGCCTCGCTGCAGAATAAATGGTTTGCCTATCGCTTTTTTGAGGGCGGCCAGTTCCAGCTGGGAATTGGATATCCTTTTATTTTTTAACCTGGCTGATGAATTCATCAATGCTCATGGCCTGATCCAGTTTATGCTCCCCAATGCGAGTTCTGCAAAGACTGCTGAGATAAGCTCCGCATTCCAATGCTTTTCCGAAATCATTAGCAAGGCTCCGGATATAGGTTCCTGTTGAACACACAACCCGGAATGAAACTACGGGCATTTCAATATGGGTGATCTCAAATTCAGCAATGGTAACCGCACGGGGCTCCAGTTTAACCTCCTTGCCCTGTCTGGCAAGTTCATACACCCTCTTGCCTTCTACCTTAATGGCAGAATGTGCAGGTGGCACCTGTAAAATAGGCCCCAGAAACCTTTTGACAGCTTCATGGATCTGAGCGGGAGTGATGGTATCAGTTGTTTTATGATCTGTTGGTTCCGATTCCAGATCATAAGTGGGAGTAACAGCACCCAAAGAAAATGTGCCGGTATATTCTTTCTCCTTCGCCATGTACTCATTGATCTACTT
>CAMLGP010000441.1 GCA_946479535.1 uncultured Bacteroidota bacterium | reverse complement strand
GGAACCGCAAGGATCAGTGAATCAAATCTGTCCAAAAACCCTCCATGCCCAGGCATGATTTGCCCACTGTCTTTGATATTAGCCAGCCGTTTGAGTTTGGATTCTAAAAGATCTCCAAATGTACCTGCAATAGCTGCAACAGCTACTAATCCATACCAGAAATAAGCAGGAATACTATATGGCCGGTCGTTATCAAAATTCCAACTGGAAAAAATAGATGAGGCTAATCCCATCAATATTACTGCGAGAATAATTCCTCCAACTGTTCCTTCCCATGTTTTCTTGGGAGATATTTTAGTTAAAGGTGTCTTTCCAAATAGAGAACCAACTATATAAGCCATGGTGTCATTGATCCACATTGTAAAAATGATCGTAAGGCAAACAGTTAGGTTTTTTACCAGCCATAGTGAAGCAGCTACAGTGTCACTTGGGGCAATCTGGTTTTCATGTGCAAGTTTGGATATAGAATACGGAAACCAGACATCACCTGATCGCAGATAAATAAGCAATCCCCAGCTAAATGAAATGTAAAGTAAACCTGCAGCAGCCACCCAAAATGATCTAAAACCAATTCTGGTTGGCTGAAATATTCCAACAATTAAAATCACAAACCCTGCGACAGATATAGGAAGGAACACATTTTCCTTAAGAACATATCCGCCTAAACGATATACATAACCGCAAAACAAAATCATCATCCCATAGCCTACAACCATTAGCCCCAGTTTGAGATAGGGATTAAATTTCAAGCTATATATCTTTTCTATTATTCGCAAATACTCCCACCAGCAACCAAAATGAATTATTGAAAATAAGACCAGGAAACTCCATTCATTCCACAACAATCCCACCAACATTACTATCACAAACAGGATAGCCGTCAATGCTCTTGTCTTAAAAGTTTGGACGTTAAATGCCATTGATAAATATTAAGCTGTATGCCTTTTACCAGAAACTCTTCTAAACAATTCAAAAAATGCAATTACAACCGGTATCGCCAACAATCCCCAGAAACTTGCTGCATCAGATTGCATTGCATCCTGAAGAGTCTTTCCCTGCCGGATATAAAAGAACAGGACTGTCAACGCCAGCGCATTATTGATAAAATGAGCCAGAATACTCAACCATAGTTTTCCTGAATACTGAAAAATAAATCCCAGAATTATACCCAAAAACATCCTTGCGAGAAACCCATAAAAGGAAAGATGGACTACACTGAAAATAACGCTGACTATAATAATGGAAAGCCAGGGCCTGTTGGTTGAACGTGTAAGAAAGTTTTGCAATCCACCCCTAAACATTGTTTCCTCACATAACGCAGGAAGGAATGCCATCACAACCAATGAAATGATATAGTCCTTTGTATTCTTCAACTGAATAATAGCTTCTACCTGCCGGTTATAATTATCTTCCAGCTTCATGAATTCTACACGCCAGTTTTCAGGAACAGGAATATGCGCATTGACATAAGATAATCCGGTAGCTACGGCCAGTGAGGCGCCAATGATCAATATTACCACTCCAGCCTGTTGAGGACTGGCCCCTTCAGCCAACCCCAGCAATTTAAATGGACGGCGGTTCAACAGGACTGCCGTCACTACAGCAGGTACAAAAAACCCAAACACTGCTGTAAGGAGCTGCATTATCTTAAATACATCCGCATAGGCCGGATTATTCATCTGCTTCTCCATTTCTTTCAGTTCCAGCCCAGTCATTGACTGCCAGACAGGAATACTAATGATGGAGGCCAGTATAAGTCCCGCTACTGCGAAAGCGATCAACATGAAAAAACCCGCGGTATAGGAAATCCCCTTTGAGTTATTATCGTAACTGTAGTTCACTAATTAACCTGTAAATTTGCAGGCTCAAAAATAGCTGACAGAGCGCAGATGAGGGGTAGACCAGGCGTATTTATTTTCAAGTCAGAATTTACCCCTAAATCAGTGGTCTTCAATCACCAGCATGGTCAAAATCGGCAACATATCACTTCCCGGATTTCCACTCCTCCTGGCACCCATGGAGGATGTAAGTGACCCCCCTTTCCGGGCCGTTTGCAAGGATAATGGGGCCGACCTGATGTATACCGAATTTATTTCAAGCGAAGGCCTGATCCGCGATGCCATTAAAAGCCGGAAAAAGCTGGACATTTTCGACTATGAGCGCCCCGTAGGTATCCAGATCTTTGGTGGTGATGACGAAAGCCTTTCCCTGGCAGCAAAAATAGTATAAGTAACAAATCCCGATCTCCTGGACCTCAATTTTGGATGCCCGGTAAAAAAGGTAGCTCTCCGTGGAGCTGGTGCCGGGGTATTGAAAGATATCGATCTCATGGTTCGCCTCACGTCTGCCGTTGTAAAGGCAACTTCATTGCCTGTTACCGTCAAAACAAGGCTGGGATGGGATGATAAAATGAAGAATATAGAAGAAGTGGCAGAACGGCTCCAGGATATTGGTATAAAAGCATTAGCCATTCATGGCCGCACCCGCACCCAGATGTATAAGGGCGAAGCGGATTGGACGCTGATCGGTAAAGTGAAAGAAAATCCGCGTATCACCATTCCCATATTTGGTAATGGCGATATTGATTCTCCCGAAAAAGCAGTTGAATATAAGAACCGTTATGGCGTGGATGGGATCATGATTGGCCGTGCTGCAATTGGATATCCCTGGATATTTAACGAGATCAAACATTTCATGCAAACAGGTTCTCATTTACCTTCTCCCACCGTTGAAGAAAGAGTAAATGTTGCCCGCAAGCATTTGAAAAAAAGTGTAGAATGGAAGGGTCCGATCGTTGGGATCAATGAAATGCGCCGCCACTATGCCAATTACCTTAAAGGCCTGCCGAATATTAAAGAATACCGCAACAAACTGGTGACCCTTACCAATGTGGAAGAGATAAACGCAGTGTTGGATGAAGTGTCAAAGCTATATTCCGGATTTGAATTGCAAAAGACGCCTATTGAACTCGTGAACTATCACGAGAAATGCCCCATTGATTAAATCTTATCATTGAAATAGCCATAGAAAAATGAATGCACAAAATAATGGAGGGTTGACGCATACGGGCAGTGCTGAGCTCTATTCTTCACTTCATAATAACTATTCAAAAAAATCTGTTGAACTCCAGCAGAAACTGAATTTCTTAAGTTTTATTCGCCTTGCACTATTTGCAGGTTCTCTCTATTTTGGCTATAAAGCCCTTGTTTCCGGTGTAAATACATTCACCATTATTGCGCTGATCCTTTTTATTGGATTCCTGATCATTCTCAGGTGGTACGACAGGCTAAAGAACAAGGTCCGGTTCAATCAGGCACTGAGCCGCCTCAATGAAAAAGAATGGCAGTTCATGGAAGGGAAAAACCCGGAGTTTGATAACGGAAAGGACTATACAGATACGCATCATTCCTATTCTTATGACCTGGATCTTTTCGGAGATGGCGGTCTTTTTCCCTACCTCAACCGCACCAGCACTTCTTTTGGAAAAGAAGCTCTATCCCAATCACTCCTGCATCCGGATAAAAAAAACATTACTGCCAGACAGGAAGCCATAAAGGAATTAACCTCCAGGCTTGAGTTCAGACAGCAGGTACAGGCTTATGGAATGATCCAGGAAACTAAAGACCGGGAAATGCAACAATTAAAAGCATGGATCAATTCCCCTTCTGTTTTCAGCAATAAGACCCTTTATTACGGGTTATTGATCTTCCCAATTGTTTCCCTGTCAGTATTAGGTTATTATTTCT
>CAMLGP010000440.1 GCA_946479535.1 uncultured Bacteroidota bacterium | reverse complement strand
AGGAACATCATCAACAATACGGCGTATGATTCTCCAGTCTTTTGCTCCAACACCAATTGCTCTTACCTTACCTTGTCGCCTAAGGTCATACAGGGCTTCGTAGGCGTCTAATATATCATTATACCGTTTTTCTGATTCTTTTGCTTCCCGTGCACCTGCCAGGTATTCATCCGGATCATGGACGGATACCATTTGAGGAACATATCCTCCAAGCAACTCGTTCCCCTGCTCAAAACATTCCATTATTCCATCATAACTGATCTTCTGAACAGCATCATATTTTAAATCTCTCCAGACGCCTGGTTCAAATGTTGGTTCCGGGGTTTTTAATGCGGTGCGTACCCACGCAAGTTTATTACTTATCGTAACCTGATCGGGTGAAATATTTAATCGCCTCAGGCATCTTCCCAATACTTCCAGAGCAAGTCCTGCGCCATACTTTCCCGCAGTATCAAATACAATTGTTCCATTTGACAGACGGAGGCATTCTTTAACTATTTCACATTTGGTTTCTTCATCAAGGGCAACAAATAGATTGCCCAGGCTACTGGTTCCGAAAATTACAGGGGGAAGACTGAGCTTTACAGCTTCCGTTATTCTGTTTTGTTCATCATCCTTGGAATTCATAATTGATTATTTTATTTTCTACACTTGTCAGCTACCAGCCAGTTTGCCCTGCTCAGAAAAATCTATCTTTTTGAAATACTAATCCTTTTACCTATATAAACAATTGATGCAGGGTGAGGCGTAATCTCTATACCTGTTCCCTTTTCTTCATTAACCCATACAATGTTAAATACATGTTTTTTCACAGCTCCGGCATAACTTCCTTTTTGCGCGTCTACAGTTAATGTCTGAGTTTGATCATTCCATATAAATGGTATGGTTATGTACTTTCCTTTTTCATAATTGTAATTATCCCCTTCATCATTATACAGGGTAAAATTTCCATTAGCACCTGCATATATTCTTATTTCAAGTGTATCCATGATTTTCTCTGAAGTATATTGTAAATACTTGCCCATAGGAACGATTGAACCCGCCCTGACAAAAAGCGGAATTTTATCCTGGGGAGCCCCGGTTGTTATTGTTTGTCCGCCCTGAAATTTTTTGCCCGTCCAGAAGTCATACCATGTAGTAGTCTTTGGCAGATAAATATTCCATTCTGTAACGCCGGGTTCAACTACAGGAGCTACCAGCAGGGATCTTCCAAACATGTATTCATAAGACTTTCCGGTTGCTACCGCATCATTCCTGAAATCCATCACCATCGGGCGCATCATGGTGGATCCACCTGATGACACCTGCCAGGCCTCTGAATAGATATAAGGGATCAAACGGTATCGGAGATTAAGCATAAGGCGCATATTGTTCATCACCGTGTCTCCGTATTTCCATGGTTCGGTTTCTGTTTGATACCCATGAATACGGAATATGGGATTAAATGTGCCCCATTGAAACCAGCGCGTAAGAATTTCCTGGTATTTAGGATCTGTATACTGGGTGCGGCCGGGCCTGAAGAAGCCTCCAATATCTGTTGTCCAGTAAGGCATACCTGTCAGATTATAATTCAACCCTGCAACAATTTGCCTTTTAAATGTATCCCAGCTCCAACCTATATCTCCAGACCAGTTTATGGTACCATAGCGTTGTTGCCCCGGAAAAGCGGAACGCGTCAGAATAGTTACACGCTTATTTGGATTTGACGCACGTTGTCCTTCATAAACCGCCTTGCTTACAAATAAAGGATAAGTGAGCCGGTAAAAATTTCCTAACCCAAAATAAGTTTGCTTGCCGGCAAGTGCGTCATTCTCAGGTTCGGTAGCATCCATCCACCATGAATCAACACCCAGGCTAAACAGATTTTTGTCCAATGCATTCCAATGGGTTTTTTGAGTTTCCGGATTATAGATATCGATCCATGGACTGTTGGCGAGGTATAAATTTTTGTCCAAATACTCTTTGGCAACATCTGATTTCTTGTCGAGGTTTTCCCATACAGAAATTGAAAAATGAGCATTCAGATCATGTAACCGTTTAATAAATTGAGCGGGCTGGGGATAATTGGCAGTATCAAATTTCGGAACTCCCCAACCGTGTTTACCCCAATATTGCCAGTCCTGCACAATTACATCTACTGGCAAATTCCGTTCTCTGAACTGCTCTATTGTTTTTATAAGATGCTGTCCGGAAGTATACCTTTCACGACATTGCCAGAAACCATACGCCCACCGAGGAAGCATGGGAACATTTCCGGACAGGTCTCTGTATGTCCTGATCACCTCATCCGCATCTTTTCCATAAAACACAACATAGTCAAGCGATTTTGCATTGGGTGAGCGGAAAATGGTTTCATCTCCGGTTGCTTTCCAGGTTAGTCTCGGTGTATTTGCAGTTTTACAAACTATCTGAACAGTATGCTCGCCTGCTTTTAAATTGGCAATACTGCTGGCAGCAGGGGGCAACCATAAATTGGTTTGATCAATTACTGGTTTCCCATCAATTACAAGTAAATGCCGGCTTTCCATATTTCCCATATCCAGCATCAGGGTGTAATCACCATCTTTAGGTATAGTGAATTTTCCGTTATAAAGGGATTGCTGCCTGGAGATACGTTGTGTTCCTGAAGTGGTTGTTACTTCTACTTCACCTTTATCACCGGATGTAGTATCCCTTTTTGCAAGGAGTACCACATTATCAGCAGGATTAAATTCAGTAAGGCCATACTGATGCCATAGCAGGCCATATCCTCTGCTTGAATAAAGAAATGGAATGGCGATCTGAGAATTTACCTGGATCAGTTTCCGGCTTATGTTACGGAGATTATACTGGCCGTCCTGGAACTGCCCCAATCCAAACAGATATTCATTTGATGGAGAATCAAATCCCTGTTCTGCTACAAAGCAGGGCTCACCCAACACAGAATCCGGTTTCAATTTTCTGCTACCTGCTTTTTCGCTCAGAAATACTTTGCCGGAATTATCCATGTACTGGATAGCACCTGTCTGTTTGTCAAAAGAAACGGCAATACCACCTGTTCTTAACGTAAGCTTTGAACTGGTTTCAGACATCTTAAAAGAGGGAACAGCGGGCTTGTTTACCAGAACAAATTCACGTTGTTCTCGCATGCCATTCTTTTCCCATTGGATCCTTATGGCTTTGGATGACAGCGGAATGATATGCAATACCCCTTCCGAGAGCTGAACGGCAAGCTGATCCTTTTGTAAAGTGTGACTTTTGTAAATCTGCCCAAATGCAATGAAGGGAGCGAGTACAGCAAAAAAAAGAATTTTCATTTTCATTTTATTTCCTCCAGTGAACGAGCATTATTGTATTGGAATTAGTGAGGCAGCAAAACCACCACGACGAAGCATCAATACATCTATCGAGCTGGATTTATCTACGGATAAATATTGTATTGAAAACGACTTATCATGTTTCCCATCGGCAATTAATGTCATTCGATATTTTATCCCCTCAGGTAAAAAATCCAATTTTAGCGCTTTTCTCTTTTCCCGTCTTGTTTCAGCGTTAATTCCCCCTATATACCAGGAGTTTCCTTTTCTCCTGGCTATTGTAACCTCTCTTCCGGGGTATCCATCCAATAGTTTAATGTCATCCCATGCATTTGGTACTGTTTTAAGAAAGGATCTGGCCGCATCAGGCAATCCTGTATATCCTTCAGGACGATCAGCGAAATGTTGAATGCCGGATTCAAACAAAACGCTCAATGCCAATTCATGTGCATAGGATGTAATA
>CAMLGP010000439.1 GCA_946479535.1 uncultured Bacteroidota bacterium | reverse complement strand
TCAGATTGCAGGAATGATAGCACAACTGGTAGGAGAGAAATTTGACAGGAGCACAGCTTCAAAATAGAAAAAGACACCAGGCACTAACTGGACTTCAATTATTGATGCATGTTATTATCTGGAGGTCCGGTAGCTGGTAGTTAGCCGCTATTCTTAATCTTTTTTCCTTTCCAAAGTAAATCCAATAGTGGTACCTACGTCCTCGCGACTACGAACATGGATGGTCTGCCCATGTGCCTCAATAATATGTTTACAAATGGCAAGTCCAAGACCACTGCCTGTTACATAAACACTGCGACCTTTATCCGTACGGTAAAAACGTTCAAAGATCCGCTGCACGTGTTTTTCTGAAATTCCAATTCCATCATCACCTATCTCAACCAGCACATGCTGCCCGTCTATCACATACATACTGGCTGTAATGGTTCCATTCTGTTTGCCATATTTGATTGAATTTTCAACCAGGTTCAGCAATACCTGCCTTACTTTTTCCTTATCGGCAAAAACGATGATCGGAGATTCACATCCTTTCTTGATATGGCACCGGATATTTCGCGACTCTGCCATAATGGAAATACTTTCGAATGTTTCTTTTACCAGGTCCTGGATAATAAAATTCTGTTTGATCAGGTTGAGCTCTCCTCTTTCCAGTCGCGAGATTTCATCCAGGTCATTTATCAGGTTGGTGAGTCGTTCCACATTGCTGGAAGTTTTTTCCAAAAACCTTCTGTTCACTTCCGGGTTTTCCAAGGCGCCATTCAATAACGTATCAACATAACCCTGAATGGCAAAAATGGGGGTCTTGAATTCATGAGACAGGTTTTGAAGGAATTCTTTCCGGAACTGCTCATTGGCACGAAGGATCTCTATTTCTTCATTTCTCTTTTCTGCCCATTGTTCCACATCTTCACGCACCTCATCTATGCTTTTTTGGGGTAGGATGTATTTGTAATAGGTTTCCTCTCTTTTAGTTGCCTTGGTATTATAAATGAATTTATAGATGAGCTTGATCTTCCGGTAAATGAACCGGCCCAGTACAAAGGAGATCAGTAAATAGCCTCCAAGCAGTACCACAACAAAGGAAACAGCCATGGGTTCCCATCTCCTGTCGTACATAAACACCAGCAATCCTGTGGTTACAGCCAAAATAAAAGCCGTAAAAAAAGAGATTTGCCGGGGAGATATATTTTTGGTTGAAAACATTATTGCAAAACTAAAGACTGAGTGTCTTTACAAGGGCTTGAAATTTTGAAATTGGGAAATTTCGAAATTTCAAGTGCCCAATTTCCAGATTCCAAAATTTCAAAATCAGGATAATTCAATTGTAATTATAGTTCAAACTTGTACCCTACCCCTTTCACAGTGGTGATGCAATCGATGCCCAGCTTTTGCCTGATCTTCCGGATATGCACGTCAATGGTGCGGTCTCCCACAATTACTTCATTCCCCCATACCTGGTTCAGTATCTCATTGCGGAGGAAAACACGGCCGGGCTTCTGCGCCAGCAGGTAAAGCAGTTCAAATTCTTTTTTAGCCAGGATGATATCCTTATTATCTACCTGGATAATAAAACGTTCCGGGTCAATGGTGAGGTTGTCTATGGTAAGTGTCTTGACTTCTTTCTTGTTCAAACGGCGGAAAAGCGCATTTACACGGCTCAGGAAGACCTTCGGACTAACAGGCTTGCTGATATAGTCATCTGCGCCGGTTTCTAGGCCCCCGATCTGGGTGCTCTCATCATTTACAGCCGTAAGAAATATGATCAATGTTTCTTTAAAGCCTGCCTGTGAACGTAATATCTGGCAAACCTCAACCCCTGTTTTCTTGGGCATCATCACATCCAGTACCACCAGGTCCGGCTGTGTGCGCCGGGCTTTTTCAAGGGCCTCGTCCCCATCCTTGGCCGTAACAACCTCGTAACCCTCACCGGCAAGGTTATATTTGAGGATTTCCAATATATCGGGCTCATCATCAGCGATCAGTACTTTGTGCCCTTTATTTTCCATGCGGGTAAAAGTTTGCGCAAACCTACTGGTAATTTGGCTGGCAGTAAAATTGCCCTGTACCTGTTTACCCAGACTTAATGATAACTTAATATCAGGCACGGTTTTATGAGAATTTTTAAAAGTGTAATTGGGAGTTTTTGAATTTTGGAACCTTTTCAATTTAATCCTCATCCTTAACTGGCTGGCAATTAAATTTCCCAATTTCCTAATTGAACTTTTCAAAATACAAAATATTGGGATTCTGTCATTTACAATAGTGTGTATATGTGGGATTTGCGTATTAAATTTGTGGTATCAACCTTATGACAGCAGGAATAAAATATTCTATCATACTAACGAGCTTTTTTCTGGCAATTTCTGCAACAATGAGTGCCCAGACAGGCACCAGCGTTAAAGATAGCTTTGAACCGGAATTCCGGCGTCTTATCAATCATGAAGCCATCACCCGCGAACAGAAAGGGCTTCTGGCCTCTGATGGAAAAGTGGATAATGAATTTGTGGTCTCCAACAATGAAGAGGTTAATTTCCTGCTTACACGCATACTCATGAAAGGTGGCGCCATAGATCAAATGCGTTACAAGATTGAGAAGGATACAATTTTCGATCATCGGCTAAAGGTTAATTATCTCTCTGGTCTCGCTAATTTGTTGAAATACGTTAAGCAGAACTGGCGTTCCCGGAACGTAAATATTCTTCACCTGCCTGATATCATCACCGCGTATGATGAATGCATGCAGAAAGACCGGAACGGGCAAAGCATTGCACCCGCAATTAGCCCACTACCTTATGACGCAGGTGTTGCAGTGCTTGCCTCTGATATATTCAGCAGAAACTCCGGATATAAGGACATGAGGGAACTGATGGTGCTGAAATATTGCACGCTTCATCCGTCTCGGACTTTTATAACTCTTAGGGATAATACCAATGTTCCTTTTGCAGACAGCCTTATTAAGGCAGTAGCCAAAAAATATCCCGGACAGTTATATGCGTATGCGCAGGCCTCTGACCGGCTCGGTAATATTATCCGCAATATTAATGATGATAATTTTATCAAGGCCGTAGTAAGAATGTCTAAAAGCAGAAGCGGGCAGCAATACTTTCCCTTCCTGGATAATATCGTAAAGGGAAAAATGACCTTTGAGGAGATTGATGTGGCGGAGAAAGATTCTGTTCAATATTTCAGGCTGCTGGTAAAGGCCCAGATGGATTATACCCAAAGGGCTATCAATAGAGATACCGCTCTTGCCTTTAAAGAACTGACAGCAAAACTGGAAAAAAAAGCAAAGGACGTTTTTGTAACCACCATCAATGGTTTGCATGAAGAAAAAGATGCGGTACGTTTCCGTTGCATTCAACCGCTCACCGCACAGGAACTTTATTATCTGGCTGTATTAACAGATGGGTTGATCTATACATCCAGTTATACCAAAGGTGTGTATCCATTGATGATGAAGAAAGTGAATAACAGAGGCGATTCTTTGCTGTTAAGCCTTCATTTTGACCGTTATCGCAAATTTATCAGCCAGGCGGCTGCCTATAACACACTCGGTAATTTTTTAGGCTCATTCCCAAGTCATGATGATGCCACTAATCTCATGAAGGCGTTTGTGGGTACGCTGGAAAGAACAGAAGGCCTGGAAGATGGTGTGGATGTGGCAGATTCCTATGCAAGCATTATTGAAACTAATCCAAAACTCGCTGATGAAGTATTGGGATATGTGCAGGATAACTACAAGCGCAATAAAGACAGGAA
>CAMLGP010000438.1 GCA_946479535.1 uncultured Bacteroidota bacterium | reverse complement strand
GATTTTAGCATTGTCGGCGATCTGAATATGTCCAACGATGCCGGCCTGACCACCAATCATCACGTTGTTGCCGATTTTGGTGCTGCCACTTACGCCCGCCTGGGCGGCGATCACTGTGTTGTGGCCAACCTCTACATTGTGGGCCACCTGTATCAGGTTGTCGAGCTTCGCTCCGGATTTGATCAGTGTAGATCCCATCGTTGCGCGGTCGATCGTTGAATTAGCACCGATCTCAACATTGTCTTCAATAATAACATTGCCGATCTGCGGCACTTTTTTGAAACTACCGTCTGCCTGGGGAGCAAATCCGAAACCATCACTGCCGATAACTGTACCAGCATGAATGGTTACATTATTCCCTACTTTACAATCATGGTAGATCTTCACACCAGGATGGATAACACAATTATCTACGATCGTAACATTGTCTCCAAGGAAAGTATTGGGATATATCTTGGTATTATCACCCACTTTTACTTTTTCACCCAGATAAGAGAAAGCCCCAATGAAAACATTCTTTCCATAGGAGGCAGTCTTTGCAATATGGCTGGGCTCCTGAATACCACTTAGCTGCTGTTGTTGTATCTCCTGGTATTTTGCAAGGAGGGTAGCGAATGCTGTATAAGCATCTGGTACGCGAAGCAGCGTTGAACTGACTGGCTGTTTTAAAGTGAGACTCTGGTTAATGATTATAACCGAAGCTTTGGTTGTATAGATATAATCCTCGTATTTGGGATTAGCCAAAAAGCTAAGCTGGCCGTCACCGGCTTCTTCAATTTTTCCAAATGAACTGACAACTGCATCCGGGTTCCCTTCGATCGTTCCATTAATCAGGAGCGCTATCTGTGCCGCAGAAAAAGTCATAAATAGTTTTAAATAATAGATCCTTCATCTAATTTGAAAAATTGGTTTTTTATGTTTAATAACTTAACCCCAATATTTCAAAATCATTTTCTAGCCTTTTGCTTCAGCTATTCTCCAGTAACAAATGTAATATTTTTTAATCTCGCGATCGGCAAGGCCGCCAAAGCTTTTTATCAAGGCGTTGTCAACTTCGGAAATATCCCTTGTGGTTCCATCCTTATATAAAATATTTATACGCTCATCTCGCGGATCATACATTGTATTGCTACTACTGCCAGTAAATACAAAATAATGGGCTTCTTCCTGCTTTATGCCAAGGCATTCAATGGTTTCACGGGTTTGGATTTCAGTAAAGGCAGGATCAACCGGATCGGCCTGCAGCTTTACCTTATATAATTTCCTGTCTATTAGAGAACGGCAAAGCACCGATAATATTTTATCTGGATGGTGGCACCAGTTTTTGATGGTGGCCATAACATCGTAATCGTCCAGCTTGCAAAAGGTTGTTAAATTTTGTTCCAGTGATAGCGAACTGTTTTGATTAAGCATGAAAAAATTCAGCGCATCAGTTGCGGCCCGTACTTCTATTCCTTTAGCCAACAGTTCATTGGCCCGTCTTATAATTTTGACCAGCATCATTTCTGCTCCCAGTACTGTTTTGTGCAGGTACACCTGCCAGTACATGAGCCGCCGGCTCACAAGGAATTTTTCAATAGAATAAATGGCTTTCTCCTCTACAACCAGGTTGCCGTCCTTCACACAAAGCATTTTGATGATCCTGTCATATCCGATCACTCCTTCCGCAACGCCGGTAAAGAAGCTATCGCGGTTCAGGTAATCCATCCTGTCCACATCAAGCTGCCCGGATACCAGTTGGTAAAGAAATTTCTTGGGGTGTTTATCAGTGAAGATCGCTAATGCAGTATCCAGCTGACCTTTCAATTCTTTGTTCAATACCTGCATGATCAGGATGGAAATGCTTTCATGACTCACATTGATCAGTTCTTTTTCCAAAGCATGGGAATACGGCCCATGTCCAATATCATGCAAAAGGATGGCAATCTTTGCCCCCAGCTCTTCTTCAGGTTCTATGCTGATCCCCTTTCCCTTCAGTTCATTCAGAGCCTGACACATCAGGTGATAGGCGCCCAGTGAATGGTGTAATCTTGAATGAACGGCACCCGGATATACCAGGTGGGCAAAAGCCATCTGGTGTATATTTCGCAACCTTTGGTAGTAAGGATGCGATATGATCTGCAGGATCAGCGGGTGATCAATGGTAATAAAACCATATACCGGATCGTTGATTATCTTCCTGACAGGTACCATTGTTGCGTTTTTGTTAAAGGGGGCGAAGCAAAAGTACAAATGCAGGATTTAATAAGCTAAATTTGAAGGGAAGCTATTAGCCGTTAGCTATTAGCCCTCAGGCCCTGTATAAAGAAATATCAATCAACTAATAACTATAAGCTAATGGCTAACGGCTAATAGCTAATGGCTAAAAACACTAAGAATGGCTGTTGCTAAAATTATTTGGGTGGATGATGAAATCGAAAGTCTTCAGTCTCAAAAATTATTTCTGGAAAATAAAGGATACGAGGTACAGACCTTTACCAATGGCTTTGATGCAATCGATTATGTAAAGGAAAACCCGGTGGATGTAGTGTTGATCGATGAAAGTATGCCCGGAATCACCGGACTGGAAACCCTGGCCAAGATCAAGGAATTGAACCAGTCGCTTCCCATTGTACTAATCACCAAGAATGAAACGGAGAACCTGATGGATGAGGCTATCGGTTCACAGATAAGTGATTACCTGATCAAACCTGTTAACCCTAACCAGGTATGGCTCAGCCTGAAGAAGATCATTGATAACAAGCGCCTGGTAGGAGAAAAAACAACAACGGCTTACCAGCAACAGTTCCGCAATCTTTTCATGGCCCTCAACAGCAACCCGGATTATAATGAGTGGATGGATATCTACAAAAAACTGGTGTACTGGGAGCTTGAAATGGAAAAGAGCAATAGCCCTGAAATGCAGGAGATTTTTCAAAGCCAGAAGAGTGAGGCAAATACAGAGTTTTTCAAATTTGTTTCCCGAAATTATACCAACTGGGTTTCTCCCAAAAGCACAGATGGTCCCGTAATGAGCCATTCATTGGTACAGTTTAAAGTACTGCCTCATGTGGAAAAGGGCACTCCTTTATTTTTTTTACTGATCGATAATCTGCGGTTTGACCAATGGCGCGCCATTCAACCCATATTTGCTGAAAGTTTCCGGATAATGGAAGAGGATAGCTTTTACAGCATTCTTCCAACAGCCACGCAATATGCACGCAATGCTATCTTTTCAGGCTTATTGCCTGTTGATATCCAAAAGAAATTTCCGAACGAATGGAAAAATGATGATGAGGAAGGAGGCAAGAACCTGCATGAAGATGAATTCTTCCGTGCACAGATGAAGCGATTGGGCAAGGGGGATCTCAAAATTTCCTATACAAAAGTTTTGAATAATAATGCCGGTCTGGAACTGGTGAATAATATCCATAACCTGCTCAACAATGATGTGAATGTGATCGTTTACAATTTTGTGGATATGCTGAGTCATGCGCGCACCGAAATGGAAGTGTTAAAAGAACTGGCTGGTGATGAAATGAGCTATCGCAGTATTACAACCAGCTGGTTTGAACATTCACCATTACACCAGGCATTAAAGAAAATAGCTGACAAGAATATCAGGATCGTTCTGGCAACAGATCATGGAAGTGTGAGAGTGAAAACCCCGTATAAAGTTGTGGGTGATAAACAGACTACCAACAATCTTCGCTATAAACATGGCCGTAATCTGAATTTTGAGCCATAGTCTGTTTTGGCTTTACGTGATTGTAGTGAGGGAGG
>CAMLGP010000437.1 GCA_946479535.1 uncultured Bacteroidota bacterium | reverse complement strand
AGCTTACCAGTAAGAAAGAAAGGAAATAATTGAAGGTGCGGAAAGGGATCATCATATTCTCTTTCACAGATTGGATTGGAGAATAGGTTTGCAGGATTGCTGTTCCAATAAACAGTAATGCTGGCAATAGTGTGAAGAATATTAGCCAGCCTTCATTATCACGGTAAGAAAAAAGTTTAAGCGCGATAAATAGATAAATGATGTAATAGGTGCTCACTCCCATACTGGCGCCTGTATAATTATCGAAAAAGAATACGCCAGCATACGCAACTGACAACAGAACAATTTTGGCGATATGCCGCTTTTTATATCTGATCAGTAAACCAGTCAGAATGAAACCGGCCGTAATTGTCAGATAGGCTGCAAGAAATTTGGTGTGATGGGAATGAGTGCTTGGATAGAGTCCGATAAAAAAGAAGAACCAGCCAATAACTGAAATAACCCAGAAGATATTAATGAGAATAATAGCCTTTTTCTGCCGCACTTTTAATGTGGGATGGCTACCGTTGTTCACGATAAAGCTCAGAATGGAAGGAAGCAGTGGCATTTCAGAGGTCGGTTAAGGTTCGGTTCTATTGGATATTATTGGATAACTCCAAAATAGAAAACCTATTGCCTTAAAGTGCAACTGGAATGGGGATAAGTTTTGCGAAATTGACCGAAATCCAGATTTTGGAGGCTAAACCCCATTTATAGAGGAGAATTGATGGCTTTTAGAACAACCTTGTCCAGGGGAGAAATGGAAGATCCAAAGTAATCTGCCAGCACTCCCTGCTCAGTAACCAGGTATTTGGAAAAATTCCAGCCGGGAGCTTTGTTGCACCACCCATTAAGAGAAGGATCAGAAAGCCACTGATATATGGGGTGCTGCCCCTGTTTTTTAACTACCACAACCTTTTGAGTGAGAGGAAAGCTGATCGCATAGGTAGTCTTGCAAAATGCAGCGATGGCTTCATCAGTTCCTTTTTCCTGCCCTTTGAAATCATTTGCAGGAAAACCAATTACAACCAGTTTATCATGATATTTCAGGGATAATTGCTCCAGCTGTTCATATTGGCCGGTGTAGCCACAATCGCTGGCTGTATTCACCAGCAATACTTTCTTTCCTTTGAACTTTGTGAAATCAATATCAGTTCCGTCATTGGCAACTGCCTTCAGGTCATAAAATGAATGGACTGGCAATGTCTTGAGTATATTCTCAATATGACTTGTATTTCTTCCAGTCACTTTATTCAACAACATAAATATTGGATAAACCAGCTTCAGGAATCTTTGTCGCAAACTCATGCTTATAAATTAATAGTCGGCATTATCTCAAAACCCATTTAAACAAACGAAGTTTACCTTTAAATGGAGGATACTTGATATTGGGATCAAACCAGTTTGGTGTTTTCATTACAGCTTTCCGATGACTAAAGGTATCAAATGAATATTTGCCATGGTAATTACCTGTTCCGCTAAACCCTCTTCCTCCAAATGGCAAATGGTGATTGGTAAACTGCCAGCTTGCATTATTAACGCAACCTCCACCAAAGGGAACATTATTCAACCAATCCTTTTCTTTGGAGCTGCTTGTAGTAAAAACATAGAAAGCCAATGGATCAGGATTTTGATTGATCACATTCATTGCCTCTTCCTTTTCCCTGAAACTGATAATTGGGAGAATGGGCCCAAATATTTCGTCCTTCATAACAGGATCCTGCATACTGATATTATCAATGAGGGTTGGCTCTATGAATAATTCTTTTTTGTCTGTCCTTCCTCCATGCAAAATATTTCCTTTTGATAAATAGGAAGCAACCCTGTTGAACTGCTTTTCATTGATCATCTTTCCATAACTGGAACTGGATTCAGGCTTATCACCAAAAAATTGCAGCAAGGATTTTTTCATTTCACCAACCAGTGCATCCTTTTGGGATGCATGCACCAGTACATAATCCGGCGCCACGCACATCTGTCCGGCATTGCTAAATTTAGTAACAGCAATTCTTCTTGCCGCGGTTTTTACATCAGCATCTGACTCAACAACGCAGGGACTTTTGCCACCCAGTTCCAGTGTTACTGGCACCAGTTGCTCTGCCGCCATTTTGTAAATGATCTTTCCCACTGCTGTACTACCGGTATAGAAAATATGATCAAAGCGAAAATTGTTCATCATTGCTGGCAATACTAACTGTCCTTCGCCCTGCACATAGAGGATATATTCTCTAGGGAAAATTTCCTCAACCAGTTTTTTCATTACAGCTTCAGTTGCGGGAGCAAATTCACTGGGTTTGAGCACTACGCAGTTGCCGGCTGCAATGGCGCCAACCATAGGATTGATCAATAACTGGAATGGGTAATTCCAGGGAGCAATGATCATTACAATACCCATTGGTTCTTTCATTATTCTGCTGGAAGAGGGAAGATTCAGGAGATTGGTGGAAACTTTTTCAGGACTCATCCAGCTATCGAGATTACGGAGAGCTGATTTTATTCCGTTCACTACAATACCCAATTCAGTGACCCAGCTTTCCTCCGGGCTTTTCTTCAAATCAGTATACAATGCATCATAGAGTTCTTTCTCATGGCGCAAAATTGAATCTCGCAATTTCTTAAGGCTATCCCTGCGGAAGGATGCCTTGAGGGTTATACACTAATCAAAGTATAGGCGCAATGCGTTAAGCTGATCAGTCATAATAGTAATTATGTAACCACAATTTAAGAAATTCAATTCCCTTTATTTCCTATCTTCCTGAGATGAAAAGACAAAAAGTCCGTTGGGGCATAATTGGTTGTGGTCGTATTGCCCGGAAATTCGCAGATGATCTTAAATGGGTAAAGGGTGCAACATTAACAGCCGTTGCTTCCCGTAGTCTGAATAATGCAAAGAAATTTGCAAAAGAATTCAAGGCAACGCATGCACATGGCAGTTATCAGGATTTAGTGAATAATAACGAAGTGGACGTGATCTATGTGGCCACTCCGCATTCCTATCATTACGAGCATACATTACTTTGTCTTCACCATAATAAAGCTGTATTGTGTGAAAAACCGTTTGCAATGAATAGCAGGCAGGCCAGGGAAATGATCAATCTGGCAAAAGGGAAGAAGATATTTCTGATGGAAGCAGTATGGACAAAATTCCTTCCACATTATAAAAAAATGCAGGAGCTGATCCAGAAGGACCGGATCGGTGAAGTAAAAAGTGTATTGATAAATTTTGGTTTTAAGCTTAGAGAGGATGCGCCGGTACGACTTTCAGATCCGGCACTAGGAGGTGGAACTCTTTTGGATATCGGCATTTACAACACATTTATGGTGCTGTCAATACTTGGGAGGCCAGATGAAATACAGGCAACAATGATACCTTCTCCGGAAGGCGTGGATGAGCAGTGTTCAATAACTTTTATCTATCAAAAGGGCGCATTGGCACAATTATTCAGCTCCTTCTCTACCAATCTTCCTACGGATGTACATATCAACGGGACAAAGGCATATATCAAATTGACCAGCCGATTTTATGATCAGACTTCCCAAGTGGAATTGCATTACGGAATGGGCGATAAAGGCAAACAGGTTAAATTGAAAAAGACCAAAGGCATTGGCTACTGGCATGAAGCAAAACATGTAACAGATTGTCTTAGGGAGGGTTTAACCGAAAGCCCTGTGATGTCTCACGCAAACACACTGGAATTAATGGAAGTACTGGATGAGATACGCAGAATAGCAGGCATCAAATATGCAGTAGATTAATTCCTTAACTTCGGAGTACCATGACGGA
>CAMLGP010000436.1 GCA_946479535.1 uncultured Bacteroidota bacterium | reverse complement strand
GTAGGGATCGCCGCCATACTCTTCAATGATCCGCGTCATCCAGGTGGGTTGCCTTGAAGAATAAGATTTGACGCTGTCCTTATCGAATAATTCAATTTTACATCCTGCAACGGCAACATGTATTACTCCCACTCTCACATTTTCAGGCAGTGCTGCCACTAATGTTCTGCCAAAATAATCCGCAGGAGAAAGGCCGGTTTTGCATCTGCACAAAGGCGGAATGGCCGGATACCAGTTACCTTTTGTTCTGCCCAGATCCGGACAATCTACAGATTCCAGCACCATGAAGCTGCTGTCGACTGTTTTATCCTGTTCCTCAGGCCGGGCAGCGCCTTCCATATTGGATTGACCGAAACAGAGGAAGATATAAAAATTGGGGTCTTGTGAATAGGCTTTGGAGGTAAAGAATAGTATTGCAGATAGAAAAAGAATTCCCAGCTTCTTTGTCATAATTATTGTTTTGAATGAATGAGCCAGCTAATTTAGTGATTGGGCAAAGTCAAAACAATTAAATAGGGGGAGGTCAAAATAATCCTCCCCCTATTTATTTAACTGCTGGATTATTCGTTCTAATTAATTCAACCCAAGTATAAATTTTCTCCAGGGCCTGGTTGTATCAAACAATTCATCAAAAGAGATTTCATAAGGAACATCAGGTATAACACCTCTGCCCGGAATTCCACCATTTGTTCTGAAACGCTGGTATACCAGACCGGTATGTGCAGTGATTTTAGAATTAGGCAATTTAAGATCAAGACCGATTACAGTTCCACCTCCAGCATAACACCCAGCCGTTTCCACACCTACCACAGTTGCCAATCCAAGACTTTTCATTACCGCCGCGAAAGTGGACGCGGCGGAGGAAGTACCTCCATTAACGAAGAGATACACTTTACCGGCAAAGCGATCCTTGCGAGGTTGCAATAGCTTCAATTCGCCAGCATATTTGGAGAGTTTTGCCAGGGATTTCCCGTCTTTCATAGGTTCTATATAATCATATTTTGATTTACGAATCTCATCCGGAACACTGGCTAGCTTTAGATCTTCATCTTTATCTGTAAGCAGGTAAGAATATTCCACGATACTGGTAGGAGCAGTTATAAAATAATTCAAAAGGTCAGCTGCCAGTTCAACTTCCCCTCCTCCATTATTTGTAAGATTAATGATCAGTTTCTCTGTTTTACTATCTGCTATCACATGGAAAAAGCTATCAATTTTATTGCGGAACATATTCATATCTGTCGCAAAATTTAACACTGTCAATACTGCTGCCTTCTGATCAGGCAATAATTCAAGGTGCAAAGGTTCCTTCCGCCATGATTTGAAAGTTTTATCCAGTTCCAGCACCGGTTTGTTGACCGGGTTCTTAACGGCATTTTTCTGCAGTTTTTGCAGATCAACAGCATCTACTGTTTGAGCTACTATTTTCCCGTCTTTTGTCCGCACAGTGATCCTGAATTCTTTGGGCTGTTCAATATATAAATTATACCAGACATTAAAGGCCATACTGGATAACTGCTGATCCTTTGAGGTGATGATATGCCCATCTACAGGTATGTATTGATAAAGGACCTTTCGTATGCTATCTATCGGATGATCATTGATAGAGAGAAGTTCATCTCCCGGATGGATATCCTTTTTCATTGTCATGTTGATCAGGATATTGACCTTATTAGAAGTAAAATAAAGCTGATAGGGAAAGAAAACGGTTGAACGCATAAGGGTTTCGAATCCTTCACCATAACCGCAGCTTGTATGCTCGCAGCCAACTTCAGCGATCAGGTAAGCTATTTTTTTAAAGAATTCAAGGAAAGGAAGTGGCTTATCCATAGTAGCTGCCAGACTGTCCATTTTGGCCTTCATAGCTTCAGGAGTATGATGGATGTAGAGCATTGGCTGGGTTCGTTCCAGATAACCGCGCAGGTTAGCAAAATCTTCATGCATGGCAGCAGGTTCCAAAATGGGTTTGGATTGGGCCTGTACAACCAGGTTTACCAGGAAAAACAGTGCAAATAGAATGGTACGCATTTTTTTAGAACAAACTTCGCAGTAATGAAAGGCCAACTAAAATTAATGGCATATCAAATCATGAAATGAGAGAAAATGTCATGATTTGACAGGATCATAATATTAGTAACCAATGTGGTATGGTTTTCACAAATGTAAAACCATCAGGCAGATTTAAGATGTTTTGTAGCTGTATCCAGTGTTTTCCCATTTGCTTTCAGGAAAGCAGAAGGAACCATACCGGTGTATTGTTTGAAAATTCGATTAAAAGTAGCGGGTGAGTTGAACCCACATTTCATGGCGAGACCGGCCATGGTAAACTGACTTGCCGTTGGACTTGCCAGTCTTGATTTGAATTCCTCCACCCTGTATTGGTTGATAAAAGCATTAAAATTGGTAAACCGGTATTGATTAAGTAATTCTGAAATCTGCCGGGTTGACAGTCCGGTATGTTCAGCCACCTTCCCTACGTTTAATTCCGGATCCAGATAAAGTTGATCTGTTTCCATGGAATTACTCAGCCTTTGCCAGGCTCCTGCCACCCAATTTCCATTATTCAGCTTTTTAGGTAGGGTTAGTTTCAAACTGGTGAGGTATCCCTGGATGCCCAGCCAGTAAACCAGTATGGTCATTGGGATGTAGATGGGAAACCAGTTAACAGCTTTTAATAATTGATTGGAATAGGCAGGTAATATATAAGGGATCAGGTAGATCAGCCAGATGAACTGAAACCCCGCAAAGAGTCTGGTGAATAACCGGAGCCAGGTATTGATCTTTTGTGAAGCAGGATGAATTTTATCGCTGTGTGTTTGAAGGTATCGGATGGCAAGGACGAGATACACTGTTACTGATATCCAGCGGGGAATATCCGCATATTGATTATATAGATCGTCCAAGGCTCTATACTCAGCGCGACCACTGATTGGAAATCCGAGCCAGAAAGAAATATGCAGGATCAGTCCGGCGATCTTTGGAATAAGATCGATAATAACCGGTAGAAAATGCAGCAATGCCTTTTTATTAAGCCGGGCACCTGGATTAATCAGGGATCGAACATAAAAATAGATCAAGGGGCCAATGGGCATTACAACTACCATTGGCATGATATCATGAATGAATTTTGTCAATCCATTAATATCGTAGACGTCCTTATAATGAAAATAAAGGTGAAAGCCCGGAAGGGATATGGCACCGATAATAGCAGTAAGGAGGCGGTTGGATAATAACCGGCCTCTTGAAAAAAGCAGTAGTCCGCATACAATTACTCCCTGGATGGAGCCAAGAAGGATCAGGGTAAATAGAAAATCTTGCATAGCCTGAAGTTAGAAAAAACAGCGCGACCATGAATAGTCTGTATGTTAAAGAAATTGAAAGCCTTAAGTGTACAGGAAGCCGGAGTTTGATGAACCAAACCCATTCTTCGCAATACGAATTTACCTGGCAGGTATGCTACTTACACTTTAAGTGCTCCCCGAAAACCCCTTGCAGCATAATAAGAATCTGCACCGTTGTGATAGGTGAAGACATGGTTGTAACGGAAGTCGCAAAAAATAGCTCCACCATGTTTCCTGATCTCTGGTGGGGTTTTTACCCAACTGGATGTTTTTGAATCAAATTTTCCAAGCGATTGAAGTTCTTTATATTGTTCTTCCGTTAGAAGCTCAATACCCATTGCAGTTGCTGCATCTATAACGCTATTTGCTGGTTTATGTTCCTTCCTTGCATTGAGTGCTTCGCGATCATAGCAATAGCTTCTGCGG
>CAMLGP010000435.1 GCA_946479535.1 uncultured Bacteroidota bacterium | reverse complement strand
TCAATTCTTCCCTGACCTGGTCAAGAAAGAACATGTGCACATTTTGGAGACACCCTTATTCCGGGTACGCAACAAGCAGGAAACGATCTATTGTTATGATGAAGGTGAAAAACAGGCAGCCATTAAGAAACTGGGTGGCAAACCAGAGATAACAAGGTTTAAAGGCCTGGGAGAGATATCACCTGACGAGTTCGGCAGATTCATTGGTAATGAAATGAAATTGCAACATGTTTTACTGGAGCATGGTGATCATATACAGGAATTGCTGGAAAAATTCATGGGCAAGAACACCCCACAGCGCCAGGAATTTATTATCGACAACCTGAAAATTGAAGTAGATATCCCTATTACAGAAGATGGTAAGAAGATGGCTGATGCCTGATTTTTTCAATAACTACCTGTTCTGGCTATTAAAATAAAGTAATAATTATGATACATATTGTCCACAATACAGCTGATGTGGAAGTACTGACAAAGGCCATTGAGCTGGATGAGACCCTGGCTGGTGAAGTGATCCAGGTGAAAGATGATTTTGCTGTAGGACCTATTAAAGACCTCGATACTGAAGAAGGCTGGAATGCCCGTCTGGATTACTGGCGTAGTTTATTGGAGGGATCGCCCTATGGTAAGGAAGGTGTGGGGAGCTTTGATGACCGGGAAACGGTTAAAGAGCTTAAAAAGAAGCTGGATGAAAATCCTGAAGAGCAGGTATGGATCTGGATGGGACAGAACCAGCATGATGTAACCAGCTATTACTGGCTGATGCCTCAGCTTCGTGAATACCAGGGAAGGGTAATGATCCTCTATATGAACAATCTTCCCTTTATCAATGAAAAAGGACAGATATTCTATCCTTCCTGGCTGCATGAGATCCAGCCAAAAGAATTTATGAAAGCCAAAAAGCTGGCAAGACCCATTACACTGAGTGAATATGAAGTTGATCCGGATGAATGGAGAAAACTGATGGAAGAGAATTCACCGGTAAGGATGCTGGAAGGCGGAAAGAAGATTGTTGGGAAGGATGAACGCTTTTATGATAGTGAGATCCTGAAAAATATTACACCGGAATGGCAGAAAGCTACCCGTGCATTGACCAATACCCTGCATCGTATGAAAATTAAAACCGGGGATGTTTTTCTGATGTGGCGTATGAAGGAATTGATAGCTGCAGGAAAGATTGAAGTGATGGGTGATACTGCAAAAGGATGGAAGGATTTTGATGTGAGATTACCCGGAAAGAAAAATGAAAACTCAGTAGCAGAAGAAGTTTCTGCCAATTAAAATTGAACTATGTCCAAGTCTAAATCCCCGACCTTCTTACCAAATGATAAATCGGCGCTATTTGGCCAGTATAAAGACTGGTTCCTTGATTATGCGTCCTATGTAATCCTTGAAAGAGCCGTGCCGGCAGTGGAAGATGGATTGAAACCCGTTCAGCGCCGGATACTGCATGCCATGAAAGAAATGGATGATGGCCGCTTTAATAAAGTGGCAAATATCATCGGTCAGGCCATGCAATACCATCCTCACGGAGATGCAAGTATCGGTGATGCATTGGTAAATATGGGACAGAAGGACCTGCTGATTGAAACGCAGGGAAACTGGGGTGATGTAAGAACAGGTGATGATGCAGCAGCCCCGAGATATATTGAAGCGCGACTCAGCAAATTTGCACTGGAAGTTGCCTTTAATGCAAAAACCACCGAATGGCAATTGAGCTATGATGGCCGGAAAAATGAACCGGTTACACTGCCCATGAAATTCCCTTTGCTGCTGGCACAGGGAGCAGATGGAATTGCTGTAGGATTATCTACCAAGATCCTCCCTCATAATTTCTGTGAACTGATTGAAGCTTCTGTTAAATACCTGCGCGGAAAACGCTTTGATCTGAATCCGGATTTTCAGACTGGTGGCATGGTGGATGTTACCGACTATGATCAGGGTAAAAGAGGTGGCAAGATCAAAGTACGTGCACATATTGAAGAGCTCGATAAAAAAACGCTGGCAATCCGCAGTGTTCCTTATGGCAGTACAACCACCCAGTTAATGGAATCCATTGTGAAAGCCAATGACCAGGGAAAGATTAAGATCAAAAAAGTAACGGATAATACGGCTGCCGATGTGGAAATACAGATTGACCTGGCAGCGGGAATGTCGCCCGATATTACCATTGATGCGCTTTATAAGTTCACTGATTGCGAGATCAGCATTTCACCCAATGCCTGCGTGATCGTTGATCAAAAGCCGCAATTCCTGGGAGTAATTGACCTGCTGAAATTATCAGTTGATAAGACCAAGGACCTCCTTGAACAGGAACTAAAGATCAGGCTGGCTGAACTACAGGAAAAATGGCACTATACCTCACTGGAAAAGATATTCTTTGAAGAGAAGATTTACAAAGAACTGGAGAAAAAACATGAGACCTGGGAGAAGGTACTGGAAGCGATCGATAAAGCTTTTGTTCCATTCAAGAAGCAATTGAAGCGGGCTATAACAAAGGAAGATATAGTTAAGCTGACAGAAAAGCCGGTTCGTCGCATTTACAGACTGGATATTGATGCGCTGAATGAGCAGATCAAAGACCTGGAAGCACAGATCAAACAGGTAAAGCATGATCTGAATAACCTGGTTGATTTTGCTGTGGCCTATTTTGAAAATCTTCTTTCTAAATATGGCAAGGGAAGGGAGCGTAAAACCGAGATCCGCCAGTTTGAGGTAATTGAGGCAAAAAATGTAGCTATTGCCAATACAAGATTATACGTGAACAGGGAAGAAGGATTCATCGGTACCAGTCTTCGTAAGGATGAATTCCTGTTTGAATGTTCCAACCTGGATGATATCATCGTTTTTGCCAAACGTGGCATCATGAAAGTGGTGAAGGTGGCGGATAAAACGTTTATTGGAAAAGATATCCTGCATGTTGCAGTATTCCAGAAAAATGATGAACGAACCACCTATAATATGATCTATGCTGATGGGAAAGGTGGGATGAGTTTTGCCAAACGATTTAATGTGACGGGTGTGACCAGGGACAAGGAATATGATCTTACCAAAGGAGATGAAAAGAGCAAGGTGCATTATCTCAGCGTGAACGCCAATGGCGAAGCTGAAACAGTGAGGATCATATTAACGCCAGGTTCTTCCGCGCATAAAAAGGAGTTTGATTTCTCTTTTGAGGAATTGGCCATCAAAGGACGAAGCAGCCTCGGTAACCAGGTTACAAAATACCCCATCAAATCGGTTAAATTTAAAGAAGCAGGTAAAGCAACGCTGAGCGGACGAAAGCTCTGGTTTGACGAAAAATTTGGAAGACTCAGTGCTGAAGAAAAAGGAGTCTATCTTGGCAGCTTTGAAGCGGAAGACCGCATACTGGTGATCTATAATGATGGTAATTATGAGATCACAGATCAGGAAATGACCCAAAAACTGGAAGCAGATAAGGTGTTATATATCGGTAAATTCTTCCCTGAACGCATCATTACAGCTGTATATGTTGATAATGATAAGAAGCAGTACATCGTAAAACGCTTTAAGATCGAAACTACCACCCTGAAATCGAAGTTCATGTTCATTAAGGAGGGTAATGGAAATTATGTGGAAGTTGTTTCTACTGATGAAGAACCAATATTGTCAGTTCAGCAAGGCAGGGGAGACCAGGTTAGAAAAGCGAAGTTCAAATTGGCCAAAGTTGCTGAAGTAATGGGCTGGAGAACTGTTGGTACCAAACTGATCGATTATACCAAGAGCGTGCAAATGGAATGGGCAAA
>CAMLGP010000434.1 GCA_946479535.1 uncultured Bacteroidota bacterium | reverse complement strand
CTCTGATCTATGATCTCTGATCTTTACCTCTAACATCTGATCTCTGATCTTTACCTCTAACATCTGACATCTGATCTTTGACTTCTAATCTCTGACCTCTGATCTATGATCTCTGATCTTTACCTCTAACATCTGACCTCCGATCTTTGATCTCTGATCTTTAACTGTAACATCTGACCTATGACCTTTGACTTCTAATCTCTAATCTCTGACCTCTGATCTTTGACCTCGGATCTTTGATCTCTGATCTTTGATCTCTGACATCTGACCTTTGACTTTTGACTTTTGACTTTTGACTTTTGACTTTTGAATTAGTAACCAATCATTCTCTAATTACTATTACCGTCCCATCCTTGTTCCATTTTATAAGGGAGGAGGCAGCTGCAACTGTGGTATCATCCTGACGGTATTTAACAACATAATCCACTCCTTTTAGTATTTCCTTTGGTATTTCGGCAAAGGTTTTTGAAGCTGGCATACCGGATATATTGGCAGATGTTGAAACCAGCGGTTTTCGAAACCGTTTGATCAGGTGGCGACAAAATATATCATAACAAATGCGGATAGCAACAGTTGCGTCTTCGGCCGTAAGATTGGGAGCAAGGCCAATGGCGCCTTCATAAATAACCGTGGTAGGCTTGCTTAGGGTGTTGAGGTGATCGAATACACGAAGATCAGGATTGGCTACATACTGTAAAATATCCCTTTCATCAGCCACCAGTACGATCATGGCTTTTTTATCAGACCTCCTTTTCAATGCAAAAACTTTCTCTACCGCAGATGCATTGGTTGGGTCACATCCAATACCCCAGATGGTATCGGTTGGATACAAAATCAGGCCTCCTTCATTGAGTACTTTCAGGCAGGCTTCTATATCCTTATCAAAATTTTCATTTGTTTGACTCTTTGGATTCATGGTGCAAACGTATCAGTTTAGCATATTTTAGAAACGACTGTATAGCCGTGAACCGTGCGATCATATAACCTGCAAATCCATCCAGAAATCCAAGCCTGATAATATACCCTTTTAGAAATGCCCATGCAGGATTTAGCAATAATTTGGTGTAAGAAGGCGGCTTCCCTTTCTCAAACAGGGCTTTTGCCGCAATGGTACTGAAGCGGTCTGTCTGTTTGTTATGTTCTTCTATTGATTGATAGGTAAAATGACACAGGTCTCCCTTCAGCAGCTTTACATTGGCACCCTCCTGCATGATGATTTTGTCGTGCGGATTTTGACCTCCCCATTTTCCCTTTTGAATATTCAGCAGTCGCAGTTTACGATCAGGATAATAGGTTCCATGCCTTACCCATTTCCCGCAATAGAAATTGTAGCGGTTCATGATATAACCATCACTGGGAAAATTTTTTTCCTTCTCCTTTAGTATGCTTTTTGAAAGATCCTCACTCAGGTATTCATCTGCATCAAGGCTCAAAACATGCGTATGACTTGCTTTAGAAAGCGCGAAATTCTTTTGTTCTATATAGCCAGGGAAAGGATTTTCGATAAATACTACCTGGTGAGATAAACAGATCTCCTTTGTTTTATCTGTTGATAAAGAATCTACCACAACAATCTCATCCACTACCCCCTTCAGTGATTGAAGGCAGCGGCCTATCTTCTTTTCTTCATTGAAAGTGATTATCGTTGCAGACAATTTAGCCATGGTCTTTCGGGATTCAAATATAAAGGCCATGAACAACATTTTATCCGTTATTTTGCATTTCTCAAAACAAAAAAATCATGGAATTAAAGGAACAGGTACTTGCTGCCTGGAATAACCGGGAATTACTCAAGGAAAATCAGTATGCAGATACAATCAGAGTTGTAATTGAAGAACTGGATAAAGGCCGTTTGCGCGTGGCTTCCAATGCTGATGGTAAATGGATAGTGAATGAATGGGTGAAACAGGGTATCCTGATGTACTTCGGCATTCAGCAAATGCAGACCTGGGAAGTAGCACCTTTTGAGTTCTATGACAAAATGCTATTAAAGTCAAATTATAAAAGCCTTGGTGTACGAGCAGTACCGCATGCCGTAGCCCGCTATGGAGCCTACCTGGCAAAGAATGTGGTGTTGATGCCTTCTTACGTGAATATTGGTGCTTATGTTGACGAGGGTACCATGGTTGATACATGGGCTACTGTTGGCAGTTGCGCCCAGATTGGTAAAGGGGTTCACCTGAGTGGTGGCGTGGGCATTGGTGGCGTACTGGAGCCACTTCAGGCATCACCGGTGATTGTTGAAGATGGTTGTTTTATCGGCAGCCGTTGTATTGTAGTGGAAGGTGTTGTTGTAGAGAAGGAATCAGTTTTGGGAGCCAATGTGGTTTTGACGCAATCCACCAAGATCATTGATGTTAGCGGCAGCCAGCCGGTTGAATATAAAGGAAGGGTACCTGCAAGAAGCGTAGTGATCCCCGGTAGTTACACAAAGAAAGTTCCTGCTGGTGAATATGGCGTAGGCTGTGCCCTGATCATTGGCCAGCGCAAACCCAGCACCGATCTTAAAACAAGTCTGAATGATGCGTTAAGGGATTTCAATGTGTCAGTATGATAAAGTCAAAATTCAAAAGTCAAAAGTACAAAAGAGGTCTTAGGCAGTCATTTTTGACTTTTTACTTTTGACTTTTTACTTTTTGAAAATGAAACGAAGTATTTCACTTGGCATTCTGCTAACAGTAATTGGGTCCATCTTCTTTTCTACAAAAGCTGTTATTGTAAAATATGCGTTCAGCAAAACACCGGTAGATGCGGTTTCATTGTTGGCAGTAAGAATGCTGTTCTCCCTCCCTTTTTACCTTGGTGCCGCATGGATCACTTCCAGGAGGAAGGATAATGTGAAGATGACGCGCCGCCAGTGGGTCATTGTTCTTAGCCTTGGCTTATTTGGTTATTACCTGAGCAGTCTTTTTGATTTTATGGGATTGAGATATATCTCCGCCGGGATTGAAAGGCTGATCCTTTTCCTCTACCCCACTTTTGTTGCACTGATCAATGCCGCAGTTTTTAAAGAAAAGATCACTAAACTGCAAAAGATCGCCTTATTACTTACCTATGGAGGTATTCTTCTGGCCTACATAGGCGAATTGACCTTTAATATTCATACACCAGGGTTCTTTCTGGGAAGCCTGCTGATCTTCATCTGCTCAATAACTTTTGCCGTTTACGTTGTGGGTAGTGGAAGAATGATACCTGTATTGGGAGCAACCAAATTCACTACTTATGTAATGCTTGCTTCTACATCCGGCGTATTTCTTAATTTTTTGCTGGCGGGAAATTATACAATCCTGAGTAGCGGTAGTGATTTCCTGTGGTACGGACTGTTATTAGGCATAATCGCAACAGTTATTCCCAGCTTTTTAATTTCATTTGGAACAAAACAGGTTGGCGCCAACAATGTGGCTATCATATCCAGCATAGGACCGGTATCTACCATTCTGCAGGCACATTTTATATTGGATGAGCCTATATTCACAGCACAGATCATTGGCACCGTAATGGTAGTAGGTGGAGTTGTTTTGATTGGATGGAAAAGAAATATAAAGCTGAGCCATTAGCTATTAGCATTTAGCATTTAGCATTTAGCATTTAGCCAACGGAACTATTGTTTAAAAAATAAGAAGGGATAAGAGAATTTCTCTCCTATCCCTCACATTATTTTGTGATCTGCGTCTTTCTGCAATATCTTTTCATGCTTCTTATAATCTGAAAGTAAAGCAAATCTGGCTACTTCTTCCATAGAAAATCAATAGAGGTTCCTATTTCATCCTAGG
>CAMLGP010000433.1 GCA_946479535.1 uncultured Bacteroidota bacterium | reverse complement strand
ATTTTTGATATAGAATTTGTTAAAGTTTCCAATACGCGCGAGTAAAGGTAAATACCTAGTAAAAAAAATGATACGGCTCAATCATAAGTTGATTGCTGTTTCAAAATAATACTGCACCTTTGTACCGTCCGCCTGATGCGGACGGTTTTTTTTGATTTGCGCAGTTTGGCCCCGTTTTTAGTCCAACAATCCATTCTTACCCCATCGAAATCTTCCAAACCGAACCTTCCCGTACTGAATTGAATAAAGTATCCATTCCTTTGAATATCCTGATCTTTATGAGGAACTCTGGTTAAGAACTCTTGATCAATGAGAAGCATTTGTTTAGACTCTGTCGTAACAAGTGCTTTTTCATTTAAGAAAGCTATTAGCTTATTAATTGGTTTAGTATTTACATTGCATTAATGCCTGATGCTAATAGCTAAAACCATTTAACGCCCTCAACAACTCTACAATTTCTCTTGCTTCCTTTACATCATGTACTCTTAAAATGTTTGCGCCGTTTTCAATACCTACGGTATTCAATACGGTTGTTCCATTAAGGGCTTGTGATGCATCAACGCCCAATGTTTTATAGATAGTTGATTTGCGTGAGAGGCCCAGCAGAATAGGGCATTCGAGTATTCTAAATGCAGAAAGATTACGTAGCAATTCAAAATTATGAGCGATTGTTTTTCCAAAACCAAATCCCGGGTCCACAATAATATCTTTTATGCCGGCTTTCCTGATCAATGGGATACGATGAATAAAAAAGTCCAGAACCTCCGTAGTCACATTTTCATAATGTGCACTCTGCTGCATGGTATCTGGTTTTCCTTTCATGTGCATCAACACATACGGAACATTCAATGAAGCCACCATGCTGATCATGGTCTCATCCATACTTCCCGCACTGATATCATTGATCATGGCAGCACCAGCGCCAACAGTTTCTTTAGCCACCAGTGCATAAAAGGTATCAACAGAAATAAATGCTTCAGGAAAACGCTTGTGAATGGCTTCCACACTCTCAATTACGCGCCGCAATTCCTCTGTGGCTGTAAGTAGAGTACTGCCGGGCCGTGTACTTTGTCCGCCGATATCAATAATATCTGCTCCTTCTTCCAGCATTTTCTCTGCCTGGGCCAGTATAGCATCCGTACCAGAAAACCGGCTTCCTTCAAAAAAGGAATCGGGAGTACTGTTAATTATTCCCATAATCAACGGCTTTTCCCACACCAGCATCCTGCCGTTACAATTCAGCGTGAACATATTAACAGTTGTTTCTTATTTTTGAAGCTAAAGATAAAGAGAAGAAAGTTCTAATGCCAACAACCGATCAGCAATACGACAGAGTAATCATCTCCTGTAAAGACATTTTCCTCAAAAAGAATAAAGACTACGGCACCGCCTGGCGGGTTCTGCGTACCATTTCCATAGCCGATCAGCTATTCATCAAGGCCCAACGGATCCGCACCATCCAGGAAAAAGGCGCCCAAAGGGTAGCAGATGATATCAGTTCGGAATTCAAAGGTATTATCAATTATGCCCTGATAGGGTTGATCCAGTTGGGACTGCCTCCAAATTCTCCTGAAGAAATGGAATTGAATGAGGTGTCAGGGTTATATGATCACCACGTTCGGGAAACCAAACTGGTGATGGAAGACAAAAATCATGATTATGGTGAAGCCTGGAGAAGCCTTAGCCAGGAAAGCCTGACTGATCTGATCCTGATGAAGCTGCAGCGTATAAAGCAGATACTTTCCAATGAAGGCAAAACACTGATCAGTGAAGGAATCGATGCCAATTATCACGACATAATCAATTATGCAGTATTTGCCCTGATATTAAGGACAAGTCCTGCTGCCAATGGTTTAAAAACATAATATGATGAACCGAAACATATCATGTTGAGTTCCATGAGGCCAAAATAAAATAAAAAATAAACTGATGAAAGCTCTGGTTACCATCTGCAGGATAGTTGTAGGATTACTTTTTATCTTTTCAGGATTGGTAAAGGCCAATGATCCATTGGGCCTGGGCTACAAGATGCAGGAATTTTTTGAGGTATGGAATACAAGTTTGGCCGGTGGCTCCTTCTTCCTGAAAACGCCTTTGATCTCCCTCTTTGATTTTTTACATGAGCATTCATTGTTTCTCTCAATTGTCATGATCGCGTTTGAGATTATTGCAGGAGCTGCGTTGCTATTGGGATGGCAGATGAAATTATTCAGCTGGTTATTATTGCTGCTTATCATATTCTTCACCTTCCTTACAGGATATGCCTATTTATCAGGCAAGTTCAAGAATTGTGGATGTTTTGGAGATTGCATTCCCATTACCCCACTTACATCTTTTGGAAAGGATGTTCTATTGACACTGCTCATTGTTTTCCTGTTTGTAAAACGAAGGCTGATCAAACCCGTTTTCAGTTCCAGGTTGACAACCGGGTTAATGGCGCTGGTAACATTCTTAAGCTTCCTCATTCAATGGTACGTGCTGCATTATCTTCCGGTCTTTGATTGCCTTGCTTATAAAAAAGATAAGAATATCCAGGAGCAGATGAAGATGCCTGCCAATGCTATTCCGGATAGCACCGTCATTACATTCGTTTATGCAAAGGGTGGTAAGCAGCTTGAATTTACAGCGGACAAATTTCCGGCAGATTTTGATTCCACGTATACATTTGTTAGTCGTTATGACAAAGTGGTAAGAAAGGGCGTAAACAATGAACCACCCATCAAGGGATTTGTATTAAACGGACTATCGGACCAGGATTCAACGAATATTGTACTGGAAAAGCCATTTGCAGTGTTATTGTATATTGACAATTTTGATGTACCTCTCCGCAAATGGGAGAAGGATATTACTGATGTGAAAAATGCGGCTAAAGAAAAAGGCATACCGGTTTATATTGTTACCAGTCGCATGCAGGAAGTGCTTACAAATCTGAAGGGCACGCCGCTAAGTGATATCCAACTATTCAAAAGTGATAATACTGCCATCCGTACTGCAGCGCGAACAAGTCCCTGCATTTATCTTCTCAACAAAGGAACCATATTGGATAAATGGAGTTATCTCAGGGCCGGAGCTGCAGTTAAAAGAATAAAAACGGTGGTAATTGAAAATTCGGCGATTCAGGCGCCGGCAGTTATAGATTCGTCTAAAATTGCACCTCCTGTAGATACTACTAATAAAATTAAATAGTGCCTGCCTATATTCTAAAAAAGCTTTTTTATGCTGTCCTGGTATTAATTGGGGTAGTAATATTGGTGTTTTTATTATTCCAGGGATTTGGAGATCCTTCAAGATTGGTGATGGGACAAACAGGCGATTCAACCACGCAGGCCAATATCCGTAAGGAACTCTATCTTGATCAGCCAAAATGGAAACAGTTTGTATTTTATCTGAATGATGTTTCTCCAATCAGTATCCATAGCAAAGAGGAGATTGAAACCAAACAGCTGAAAGGAATATTTATAGGTGGAGAAAAGAAACTGGCGTTTAAACTTCCCTATCTCCGCAAATCATACCAGAGTAAACGCAAAGTGGGGGAGATATTGATGCAGGCATTACCGGGCACACTCTTTTTGGCGTTGGCGGCTATAATCATAGCAATAGTGATTGGGATACCATTAGGAGTTATTGCTGCTGTAAAACAAAATACCTGGATGGATACGTCGGCGGTATTCAGCAGCATTGTGGGTATATCGGCTCCTTCATTTTTCATGGGGATCATTATCGCCTATCTGTTTGGATTTGTTTTGACCAGTTGGACAGGCCTCCATATTTCCGGA
>CAMLGP010000432.1 GCA_946479535.1 uncultured Bacteroidota bacterium | reverse complement strand
AAATGTTAATCCTGTTTTTTCCTCGGTTATCTTTCTCAAATCATCCAGCACAATGCCGGTTTCCACCTTTACCGTTTTGCCAGACTTATTTATTAATAATACCTGGTTGTAATATTTAGAAATATCCATCACTACTGCCACATTACAACATTGTCCGGCAAGGCTTGTACCGCCTCCACGCATCAGAACAGGGCTATTATATTTATTGCAGGCGGCTACAGCCCTGATTATATCTTCCCGGTTTCTTGGTATAACAACTCCAATAGGGATTTGCCTGTAATTGGAAGCGTCCGTTGAATAAAGTGCCTTGCTTCCTTTATCAAACCTTACTTCTCCTTCCAGTTGCTGTTTCAATTCTTTTTCCAATGCATCCACATCAACATTATCAGCATAGGCGGTATGAAAACGGGCGTCTTCATTTTGCCGGGTTCCCGGTTTTTGCTTTTTTATTTTTTCTATTTCCTGTATCATGGCAATATTCTAAATTTTTCTGCGTCTGAATATTTGAACTCAATACCCATCCCCGGCCTGTCTGGATCAGGTCTCATTCTTCCATTCACAGGCGATGAGAAACCATCAAAAAGCATTTCTTCTATCCGTACATGGTCAAAAAAATATTCCGCAATAAAGAAGGATCGTAGAGAAACCGCAGCATGCAGATGGAGTGAGGGTGCACAATGTGAAGAAAAGGGAATTTGCTTCCCTTCTGCCAGCACAGCCGCCTTTAAAAATCCCGTAATTCCTCCGCAACGACTGGCATCGGCCTGCAAAATATCCACTGCCCGGGCATTTAGCATATTATGGAAATAAGGAACGTTATACCCGTATTCACCTGCTGCGATATTAATCTGTTCATGAACATGTTCCCTGATAAAATGAAGGCCGTCAAGATTATCTGAGGAAACCGGTTCTTCAAACCAGGTTACGCCATAATCAGCAAACTGCCTGGCCTTATAAAGTGCCTGCTTTATTGTATAGGCGCCATTTGCGTCTACAAACAATTTTGTTTCGGGATGGATTACCTTTCTTACTTTTTTTATTCGATCCGCATCAAGTTCCGGATTGGACCCAATTTTCATTTTTAAGAACCGGATACCTTTTTGTTCCCAACCGCAAAATTGTTCTTCTGTAGTTTTATCAGAATAATTAGTAAAACCACCGCTTCCGTATATCAGCATATCCTCCCTTGCCTGGCCTAATAAATCACAAAGGGGTAAACCAAGAATTTTTGCTTTAATATCCCATAGCGCACTGTCAATAGCAGATATCGCCATCATGGCAATCCCACATTCCCCCTCATTACGGATCTTTTTTTGTAAAAGCGCGGTAATTGCCGGGATATCCATTATCGCCCGGCCCTTTATCCATTCTTTTAGTGTGCTGTCAATGAGAAAAGCAGTTGCAGGGTTTGCATACGTATATCCAATTCCGGTTTTGCCCCCAGCTTTAATCTCAACAATAATTAAAGTGGTATGATCCCATGAAAGAGTTCCATCAGATTCAGGAGTGTTTGTCGGGATCTTATAAGCCGAAGTATAAACCTGTTGAATTTTTATTGCATCCTTGATTATAGCTGTTTGATTATATTCATTCATTTGTCGGGAAAATATTCATCTACTACTTCTTTATAAGTTTGTTTGATTATGTCTACTGAGTCTGGATCTCCATTGACCAAAGCAGAGGTAAGGGCCTTCATTTGATCAAAACTGATATGCGGCGGCATCATTAATACTGATGGGTCTGTTACTGCTTCCACCAGCACAGGTTTTGTTGCGGCAAATGCCAGGTCCAGCGCCTCAGTAACTTTTTCCGGATCATCTACCCTGATCCCTTCAAATCCAAGCATTCTGGCATACTCTGCATAAGGGAAATCAGGAAGATCCTGCGATGCTTCAAATTTTGGATCGCCAACCATTGCCCTTTGTTCCCATGTTACCATATTCAGGTCATGATTATTCAAAACCAGAATCATCAATCTTGGATCTTTCCATTTTTTCCAGTATTTGGAGAGGGTGATCAATCCATTAATACCCAGCATCTGCATGGCGCCGTCACCGATCAGGCCAATAGGCATACGATCTGGAAAAGCAAATTTTGCTGCGATTGTGTAAGGCATTCCCGGACACATTGTTGCAAGGTTACCTGAGAGGGAAGCCTTCATGCCTTTTCTCACTTTTAAATTTCTTGCAAACCAGGCTGCTGTTGATCCGGAATCTGCAGAAAGTATGCAATTATCCGGCAATCGCTTTGATAATTCGGTAAATACATATTGAGGATTGATAGGCTTTGCACTGTTTTTTGCTTTTGTTTCAATCACCCTCCACCAGCGGTCTATTTCTTTTTCAATTCGTTTTCTCCACTTGTTGTCCTCCTTTCTTTTTAAAAGAGGGATCAATGCTTTTAAGGTTTCCTTGCTATCTCCCTGCAGGTGTACATCCATGGGGTAACGGATACCGAGCATATTTGCATCAATATCAATTTGTACACCCTTTGCCTGTCCTTCTTTAGGCAAATATTCCGAATAAGGAAAACCTGATCCTACCATTAATAACGTATCACATTCCGTCATAAGGTCCCAGCTTGGTTTTGTACCGAGCAATCCAATGGAACCGGTAACAAATGGAAGGTCATCTGGCAAAACGGCCTTTCCCAGCAATGCTTTGGCTACACCTGCTCCAAGTATATCTGCCACTTCAATGACCTCATCAGAGGCGCCCATGGCGCCTGCTCCAACCAACATCGCTATTTTTTCACCTTTATTTAAAATCATTGCTGCCCTCTGCAGATCTTCCTCTCGTGGAAGAATGCGTGGTGGATTATATCCAATGCTGGAGTGGATAGTCCCATGTGCCCGTGCCGGCTCTTCATAATCCATTTCCTGGAGATCGTTTGGAATAATTATACAACTTACAGTACGGTTAGCCAGGGCATTCCGGATACCTCGGTCTACCAGGTGCCTGATTTGAGTAGACTTGCTTGCCATTTGAACATAACTTGCCACATCCTTGAATAGACTGATAAGATCCACTTCCTGCTGATAACTTCCTCCCAGCGCACCTCTTGCCTGTTGCCCGATAATAGCTAATACAGGCTGATGATCCATTTTTGCATCATACAATCCATTTAATAAATGAATAGCGCCAGGACCAGAAGTTGCCATACATACACCGATATTGCCTGTGAATTTTGCATGAGCGCATGACATGAATGCAGCCATCTCTTCATGCCGGGTCTGTATAAATTCAATTTTATCTTCCGCTTTTCTTAGTGCACCCATTAACCCATTGATCCCATCACCAGGATAACCAAATATTCTTTCAATACCCCATCCAAGTAATCTATCAATGGTATATTCAGCAACATTTTTTGCCATAAAAATTATTTTGATTGTAAGAAATGTATAATGCGAGGAGGGGAATACTATGAAAGGGCTCAAATATCAGACCATGCAGCTATATTTATTGTATGTTAACGAGTAAACAACCTAAAGAATGATTTTGACTTCAGCTATTTGCTTCCTTTGTTGAATATTCTCTACATCGCTTGCCTTATCCGTTATTTTGATTCAAACGTATTTGCTTCAATAAAGATTTTTTTCACTGAAGGGAACATGCCTTTAATATTTTTTTCAAGCCTCCTGATTGCATTAGTTATCTGATCCCCATTGATATTATCTTTAAATTGTACATCAAGCGCCACTAATATTTCATCTGGTGACATTTGCATCGTCAGGGGCTTTTTCAGTATTAAAACATCAGGATCATTCTTTACTATATTACATATAGCAGTAATTGGCTC
>CAMLGP010000431.1 GCA_946479535.1 uncultured Bacteroidota bacterium | reverse complement strand
TATCTATTTTTTGATCGGTGGCGAGCAAGACTCCATTGTCATTTGTAGCTATACAGATGCGTCCATCAGGCATTTTACATAAGTCTACAATACGTTTATTCAATAAGGGGTTATTTAACCCTAACCTGGTAGAGTGGCCTGTATTGTCCAGGATAACCACACCATCCAGCGTTCCCAGGTAATACCTGCCGCGGTCGTATAATACTTTTGTGACCCTGCCTCTCCAGATCGTATCGATCACCGTGAGATCATTACTCCGAAAGATACCAGTAAAAGTATTAGTACTGGCTACAAACCTATTCCTGTCAATAATATCAAAGGATTTAATTGCCCGCATGATATAGTTGAACTGAGATCCCCCCTTTGTAAGTTTGGCTATATGTGTGTCGAACCCCATTAACAGATTTCCCTCACCATCCTTCTTCAACGTATAAACTCTTTTGGAAACGTCATTTTTCAATTCTGATTTAAATGGATAGATCGTTTCAATCCGGTTATTTCTGAACTTATGCAGTTCACCATTTCCATATCCTGCATACATTGCATCACCTATCTTTTCAAGACAAAACGCCTCATGGCCATTAGAGAATATTTTCATGCCTGGAGAAGTAAGCCTGTATGCACCTTCTCCAATGGTGGAAAACCAAAGATTTCCCTCAATATCGCGAGTGGAGCTACTTATTTTTTTCCCGACCAGATAGGGCACAGGATCATAATTACCTCTTGAGTCCAGTTTCCAGGCCCCATCCATAGTGTTGTACATCCATTCATTAATGCCAGTATAGGTAATGCTGTTTTGGTTGAGATTAAGATCAGGGGAAGCATATACCGGATCAAGGGAATCGTCTATATACATGGCGGTGGTCAGTCTGTATATATTGACCTTGGGACTTCTGTAGGAGAAAAAAGTATCGGCCCTGATACCGAATAATCTATCCACGTTAAAAAGAAAAGTGGAATAATCCTTAGCCTGGCGAAGCCTGGGATTATTGTACAGGTTCACCGGAAAAAAGGATTCAGCGTTGACATGGAATTTTCCGGCCAGTTTTTTATAATCAGCTACTTCTTTTAATATGCCCCCGGCTGTATAGGCATACAATTTTTCAGTTGTATGGAGGAATACATCGCCATGGCTGTTTTCACCACTTACAACTACCCAGGAAGAGAACTGGACTGTGCTAAGGCTGCTGTCATTTTTGGGATTGTGGATCTTTCCATCATAATAAAAACAGATGGTCTTCTTAAAAGGCATCATCCATACCCTTCCCTTTGAATCGGAGGCGATGAATATTACATCATTGTCCGTTAACCCATCTTCTGTAGTGAAATTGCGGAAGTGCTTTCCATCAAACATGCTCACGCCGTTGTCTGTGGCAAACCAGAGATAGCCCTTTTTATCCTGGCACATCCGGTAAACGGTAGATCCGGCCAATCCATCTTTGGTATCGTAATGGACATAGTTGTATTCCTGGGAGTAGGTAGTAATGGCAAGCAGCAACAACAAACAGGACAGGTGTACTTTCACACTACAAATAAAAGTAAAAACTGCACACCCTACACAGCTTTGGCTGTGGTTTCTGCCATATCAGGGATCGCTTCTGCTTTGTATTTGCCAGCATCCAGTTTTCGCTTAGTTTCGGAGAAGGCCTTCAATGTTGCCTGGATATCCTCATCATTATGAGCAGCCGTTGGGATCAGGCGGTAAATAATATGTCCTTTTGGAATAACGGGGTATACAACAATAGAACAGAAGATACGATAGTGTTCACGCAGGTCCATGACCATGGCTGTAGCCTCTTCCACGCCTCCCGTCATATATACAGGAGTTACCACGGAATCTGTTTTGCCAATGTCAAATCCTCTTTCCTTGAGCCCGGACTGAAGCTTCAGGGCATTTTCCCAAAGCTTTTCTTTTAGCTGGGGCTGTGTGCGAAGCAATTCAAGTCTTTTGAGATTCCCGATCACCAGTGGCATCGGAAGGCTCTTGGCAAAGATCTGGGAACGGCTATTGTAACGGATATAATCGATGATGTTCTTGTTGCCTGCAATGAATGCGCCAATTGAAGCCATCGATTTTGCGAATGTAGAAAAGTAGATATCTATTTTATCCTGCACGCCCTGTGCTTCACCTGCACCAGCACCGGTTTTTCCAAGGGTGCCGAAACCATGTGCATCATCAACCAGCAAACGGAATTCATATTTATCCTTGAGTGCAGCAATTTCTTTCAGTTTACCCTGGTCACCCGCCATACCAAATACTCCTTCTGTAATGACGAGTATGCCACCGGCTTTTTGTTTTTCAATCAATGAAGTGGCCCTTTGCAATTGCTTTTCAAAGTCAGCAATATCATTGTGTTTGAAAACATAGCGATGACCCGGGTGCAAACGAAGTCCGTCAATGATACAGGCATGGCTTTCCGCATCGTAAACAATCACATCATGACGGCCGCAAAGAGCATCAATCAGGCTCACCATTCCCTGGTAGCCATAATTCAGCAGGATGGCATCTTCCTTACCTTCAAAAGCAGCAAGTTCAGCCTCCAGCTGTTCATGATAATTGCTGTTCCCACTCATCATGCGGGCACCCATTGGAAGTGCAAGACCAAAATCCCTTGCTCCATCTGCATCCGCCTTTCTTACTTCAGGATGATTGGCCAGCCCGAGATAGTTATTCAGGCTCCACACGATCATTTCCTTGCCACGGAAATTCATTCTGCTGCCAATATCACCTTCCAGTTTGGGGAATGCAAAATAGCCATGAGCTCTTTCACGGTGTTGCCCTATAGGTCCGTAATTCTTGAGCAAACGTTCAAAAATATCTGCCATAGATGGGGGTGTTAACGGGATATTTAGTTGGCGCAAAGGTAAGGGATTAGGCCTGAAAATAAAGCTCAGCCTCCCTTTTACTCACGCCATTCAACAGCCTGTTAGTGAATTTACTAGGAGTTACAGGCAATACAACCTAATGCTATTTTTAGATAACCAGCAATGCATCCCCATAGCTGAAAAAGCGGTATTTATCCTTTATCGCTTTTTTATAGGCTTCCATAGCAAGTTCATATCCTGCAAATGCGCAGGTCATGATCAGGAGGCTGGTTTTAGGAAGATGAAAATTAGTGACCAGGGCATCTGCTATATTGAAATCATAAGGAGGATGGATGAACATATTCGTCCAGCCTTCAGAAGGCTTCAATAATTTCTGGGCAGTGAAGGATGATTCCATGGCACGCATGGTAGTGGTGCCAACAGAACAGATCCGATGACCATATTCTTTGGCACGGTTCACGATCTTGCAGGCAGTATCATCAATACGATAGTATTCAGCATCCATTTTATGCTTGCTAAGATCTTCCACTTCAATAGGGCGGAAGGTTCCAAGTCCGGTATGAAGGGTCACTTCAGCAAAACGGATCCCTTTTATTTCAAGACGTTTGATCAATTCCCGGCTGAAGTGAAGGCCCGCAGTGGGAGCTGCAACCGCACCTTCATGTTTTGCATAAACAGTCTGGTACCGTTCCTTGTCTTCTTCATCAGGTTTGCGTTTGATATACTTGGGAAGGGGAGTTTCACCCAGTTTTTCCAGTTGCTCACGGAATCCTTCCTCATTCCCTTCCCAGAGGAAACGTATGGTACGGCCGCGGCTGGTGGTGTTATCGATCACCTCTGCTACCAGATCTTCCTGTTCGCCAAAATAAAGCTTGTTGCCAACCCTGATCTTACGGGCGGGGTCTACAATTACATCCCCTAGGACGAACTCGCCGCCGTCATCGGTCACGAGATCTCGCACGCCCTGCGCGAGCACG
>CAMLGP010000430.1 GCA_946479535.1 uncultured Bacteroidota bacterium | reverse complement strand
CTGCAGCAGTAAGAAGGAAGCCCAATCACCGTCAGGAAATGGTGAGCCAGCTTTTGTTCGGCGAAGCAGTGAGGGTGATCCGGGAAAAAGGAGATCTCTGGGTAAAAATCCGTGGCCTGCATGACAATTACGAAGGCTGGACAACAAACACACTCTTACAGGAGGTAAATAAAGAGGAAGCCAACCAGTATAGCGGGTATGTTACTACCGGGCTTATCAATACTCTTCAATTCAATAACCTCACTACAAATATCCCCTGGGGTGCATCGCTGCCTTCATTTGGTGATGGTAAAGGAAAGGTCGGTAAACAATTCTATTCGTTTAGCGGTTCATTTATTAAAAGAGAAGAGCAGGAACCAGGGGAGGTCCTTATTAAGAAACTGGCAATGCCCTGGCTGAATGCACCCTATCAATGGGGAGGCCGCACCCTATTTGGAGTTGACTGCAGCGGCTTTGTACAGGTAGTATATAAAATGATGGGACTTGATCTTTCACGAGATGCCTGGCAGCAGGCGCAGGAAGGAAAGATCGTGAAGAAGCTAAAAGAAGCAGTATGTGGTGACCTGGCTTTTTTTGATGATAAGGAAGAGATCGTTCATGTGGGTATCCTGTTGAATAGCGAACAGATCATTCATGCCTCCGGCAAAGTAAGGATAGATACTATTGATAAGAAAGGGATCATACGTGCAGATACAGGCAAACGAACCCATTCACTTCGCGCCATAAAACGGCATTGGTAAAATCGTTTCATTTCCTTCTTTCTTAAATCGGAGGGTAATATTCAGCACCAGTTCCTCTTTTTCTTTTACTTCCGACCACAAAACAGTAGCTGGAGCCAGGCTATAATAGGGTACAAAGTAATTGTGGAAAGCTCCAGTTACCTCGTTTCCCTGACTCATTTCTTTGTAACCGTTGTCAAAAAACTTTCGCTGCGTTTGACGATGTATTTTGTCGAATTCCTTTTTCAGGTCCTCTCTTCCTTTTTTATCATTGTTAAGAAAAGCCAGTAGCTGGTACTGGAATATGATGTCAACTGCTTTGGCGGTATCTCCATAGGCAATAGATACCTCCTGCAATAATATTTCAATTCTTTTTGGTTTTATAAAAAATGGATTGTATGTCTTATATTCTCCATAAAAGCTATAGAAGGAGGTGTCTGTTTTTTTCAGAATTTCCTTATTCTCAATATCAGGATCATTGATCAGGTGTTTGAGAAAATCACTGAACTGGCCCTTGAATGGATCTGACCGGAAATATTCATCTGCAAATTTGTAAAGGCCCTGTAAGCCGGGATCAACCGGCCGCCGCTGTGCCTGTATGGCAATCACAGGCAAGCATAAGATAATTAAGAGGATAAGCTGCTTTCTCATAATTTGGTAGGATACTCAAAAGTAATATTCAAAGGGAAGCAGGAGGTATAACGGCGAGTTAAAATAAACCTCAGCCTTTTAATTAAATATTCCTTTCACCCATTTAACAATCAGGCTGTCCCAATGCAACATCCGGAAGGCTGTATATATAAGTACAACTGCAAATATTTTGCGCAGTGCTTCCTGAGATAATTGCATGGCAAGTTTACTGCCCAACCATCCTCCCGCAATGAATGCAATGCTCATAATAAGCACCACTTTGATATCAATGTATCCTTTGTTATAATAATTAATTACAGCAAAAATGCCCACCGGCAATAATAGCAGTCCCAGGGAAGTACCCTGGGCGGCCTGTTGAGAAAACCCCAAAAAGAAAACCAGGCAGGGAACAATGATAACACCGCCACCAACTCCAACAAGACCGCTCAATACTCCGGCGAAAAACCCTACCAGGGCCAAAAGAAGCACCAGTTGTACCGTCATATTATTAAATTGAATGGGTTTCATGAATCAGCGATTGAATTGCTCCTTATAAAGGTCAATGGCACTTTGTATGATCCTGCATGCAGTGGCTGCATCCTGGAAATTATCGATCGCAACTTTTTTATTTTCCAATACCTTATACTGTTCAAAGAAATTCCTCAGTTCCAGCAAAAAGTGATTAGGGAGATCTTCCATTTTCTGGTAATGGTTTACTGAAGGGTCCTTTGTAGCAACGGCTATGATCTTATCATCCATTTGCCCGGTATCTATCATTTGCATGTTACCAATAACAGTGGCATCAACCAGGCAAAGTGATTGAATGGATTGGGAACAAAGTACAAGAATATCCAGGGGATCTCCATCCTGTCCCAGTGTTTGGGGAATGAATCCATAATTGACAGGATAATGGAAGGAAGAATATATAACCCTGTCAAGCCTTAATAGCCCGGTATCTTTATCTACTTCATATTTGGCTCTGGAGCCTTGCGGTATTTCAATTAATGCATTGACACGTTGAGGAGCTTTGGGCCCATAATGTACTCCGTGCCAGGGGTGATTAACAGTAAGCATAATAAGGAGTTTACAGACGGGATAATTTCATACCTGCATAGGTAGCCAGCAATCCCAGTAGCAGGCTTCCTGCGATATAGAAAAAAAATAATCCCAGTTTTTGTTCTCTAAGCAGGGCTACACCTTCCAGTGAATAGGCTGAAAAGGTGGTATAGCCTCCACAAATGCCGGTCATTAAAAACAGCTTCCAGTGCTCGTTACTTGCAAAAGATTTAAACGTAAGTCCCCAAAACAAACCAATCAGAAAGCACCCGGTGATGTTTACTGTAAATGTGCCCCAGGGAAAGGAGCCTGGGTAATGACCAGTAAACCATTTCTGGCTGAGGTAGCGGACCACACTTCCAATGGCTCCGCCAAGTCCTACAAATAGAATGTTTTTTATCAAATTATTTACCTGTTAGTGTATCAATATTCGACTTTCCGGGCCTAATGGTATCCATGTCATGCTGATAAAGGTATTTCAGGTCAACGAGCCACTGGTTATTTACTTTTAACACCTTTAGTGTATCATGATCATTCTTGAATGAATTGGAATATACAACTATTGTTGTTGAGTCATTAACCGGGTCCACCTGGTGAATATTGATGGAGGAACCTTTGTATGAATTGATGGTTTCAACAGGAGCACGCTCATAATTTTGTTCTGCAACGTCCAGGTATTGAAGGTTGGCCGTGTCCTGCAGCATATACTGCCTGGCCTGATGGAATTTACCATCCAGAGCGGAACGGATAAAATTCCTTGCGGCATCTACGTCATTTTCGGATTTTCCCGAGGCTGTATTGTCATTGTTGCAGGCGGCTAAAATAAAAAGGAGGAATGAGGCAGACAGGATCTTTTTCATTCCTGCAAATTACAACTTTATGCTATCTCAATGGAATGGGCCGGGCAAAATTAAACCGGCACGCTGGCCGGTTTAACGCTTTGTCCTTGGTTGCTTCTCGAAGGATTATTGGGGTTGTTTCAATTTTTCAAGTGCCTTCATTGTTTCTTCCAGTTTCTTTGGGTCAACTTTCTTCAAAGCGCTATCCATTACTTCCAGACCTCTCTGGATGGATGCGGAATCTACTTCTCCCATTCCATTCATGCCATTATCTTCATTCATTTCATTGCGCCTGTTCTTCTTGTCCATTCCCATCTTCATTAAAGTAGCCATGCTGAAATCTACTTTCCAGGCCCCATCTTCTTTCTTAAGCGGGAATTCAACTTCTTCATCTTTCTTTTTATTTTTTACGGAAACGGTAGCATTTTCACCACTGATCTTTGCTTCTCCTACTTCCATATTCTTGAATTCTTCAGTTGGGTCTTCTTTTTCTTTTATCTGGTCTTTCATTTTTTCTGCCATATCAAGGCCTTTTTTCATCATATCCATGGTAGCCTTA
>CAMLGP010000429.1 GCA_946479535.1 uncultured Bacteroidota bacterium | reverse complement strand
ATATCTCCAAAACCCGGGAGCAAATTGGTAATTAATGGGCCCATTGGGCCCAGGGTCCCGGAGTTTTGGCGAAAGGTAAAATATCTCCAAAACCCGGGAGCAAATTGGTAATTAATGGGCCCATTGGGCCCAGGGTCCCGGAGTTTTGGCGAAAGGTAAAATATCTCCAAAACCCGGGAGCAAATTGGTAATTAATGGGCCCATTGGGCCCAGGGCTCTTTGACTGGTCTAACTCCAATTACCAGTTTTTCAGCAAAATGACACATGTTTTAAACGGGCGTTCCGTGAGAGTTGGAGCAACATTGGGGTTACTATGGAGTTACTATGGAGCTAGATAGGAGGAAGGCCGGGAATAGACCGATGATTTGACTTTCATGACACCAGCACTAAGTATAAATACCTAATTTTTCAGGAGTTACTACGGTTTCCTTGTGTATCAGGAACTTCTATATTTACCCGGCATTTTTAACCTTAAACAAATTATTTATGAAAAGTACAAGGACCCTGGTAACAGTAGCCGTATTTATTTCTTCAGCCTTAGCGCTTTACAGTTGTAATGGCGGAGAAAAGGGAGGTGACATACCGGTTGATAAAGAGCGCGCTAAAGTCCATATCATACCTATCAAAACAGCCGATGCTTTCCGGGATACATATGGCAAAACCAAGGCTGCATTATATAGCCAGGTCAGGGATTCCGCTTTTCTGGACAATGAGTTTGATCTGCCTGTAGCTGAGATGTTCAACCGTGATGCCATAGCTCTTTTACTGAATCAGAAAGGCGCTGATGGGATCAGGATCTATTTTGGCCGGGACGACAAAGGACAGGTGAGACTGGTTCTTTTACCGGTTGACAAAAACGGAAAGGATATCCGTGTAAAATTAATAGATGATAAAAACCTTACCCAAAAAGCAGGAGCAGCTCCACCCGATGATATAGATGGCGAAGCTGTTGAAGCAGGTCAGCGTTGCCCCACCGTTTGCGATTAACCAATGAGCCACCCCTATACTACAATTGATGAACAATAAGGATTTCCTGTTTCTGATGAGCATGACCGTACTTTTCCCTTTTATATCAGGGTTGGTGCGACTCAGAATGATCAGTCGACTTTACCGGCCCTTTTTACTACTGATAGCTACAGGCGTGCTCTCAGAAATTATCAGCCGGATAGCGATCAACTACTTTCGAAACAACGCTGTAGTGCTTAATATCTTCAGCCTTACAGAATGTTTATTGATCATTGCGCAATTTTATTACTGGAGATATCACAGCCGGACCCGAAGATGGTACCCATATTTTGGAATAGTGTGCATTGGGATATGGATTTGGGAAAACCTGTTTTACAGAGATGGATTTGTGGAAGTGGGAACCGTGTTCCGTGTTAGTGAAGCATTTATCCTGGTAATACTTAGCATCAATGAGATAAATTATCTATTGATCAATGATAACAAGAATTTATTGAAAAATGCCCGTTTTCTAATCTGTGCCGGATTTTTGATCTTTTTTCTTTACCAGATATTGCTGGAAGGATCCATTTATATCAGCAATGAAAGTAAGCAACAAGGCAGTATCACTGCCAGGATCATTGAAGTAGCATCTTATATAAATGCTTTTGTAAACATTATATATGGTATTGCAGTATGGTATATTCCCAAGAGAACATCCTTACAATTTAAAAACAGGATAGAGCATTAAAGAATGATCCAGTTATAGCTTAAATGAATCGGTGAATGGAAACCAATATTTACAATATTACTATCCTGATCGCATGCCTACTGGCGGCAGTACTGCTATTTTTTATAATTTCCATTATCCGGTATCACAGGAAATATGTAAAACTTCAAAAGGAACGTATCCACGCCGAGATCACCATCCAGGAAAATGAACGGAAAAGAATAGCTACTGACCTGCATGATAGCCTGGGGCCATTACTTTCTTCTGTGAAATTGCAGATTAACAGCCTGGACAGTACCAGTGAAAATGACGAGCATATCATTAATAAGGCAGGCAGGCATCTGGATGAAATTATCGCCAACCTGCGGGAGATATCTCATAACCTGCTGCCCAATACGCTTCAGCGCAAGGGGCTTACAGAGGCAATCCGGGAATTTACAGGTAACCAGAGCAAGCGAAATGGCACCAAGATCGATTTTTACCAGTTACAACAGGTAACCATTGCTCCAGAAATGGAAATTCACGTGTTCCGTATGGTACAGGAAATCATACATAATACCCTTAAACATGCACATGCAAAAAATCTTCAGGTAGGATTAGGTAAAGAGAATAATGAAATCATAATTTTGACTAAAGATGATGGTGTAGGGTTTGACTACGAAAAGATGAGAAAAGGCTCCTCGGGGCTGGGATTAAAAAGCATTGAAAGCAGGATTGAAATACTCAATGGCACTTATATACTCAAATCCTCACCAGGCAACGGCACCAGCTATTTTATCAAGATACCCCTCAAAACCTAATGTATGATAAATACCATCCGTCTTGTTATTGCAGATGATCACGAGATATTCAGAGACGGATTGGCACTGATGTTATCAAAGCAGCAGGACATTGAACTGATCGGTCAGGCAGGGAATGGCAAACAGCTTATCAGCCTCGTCAATGAATTGCAACCTGATGTTGTAATGACGGATGTAAAAATGCCTGTAATGGATGGCATTGAAGCTACAAGATCTCTTATTGCCGAAAATCCCGATCTCCATCTCATTGCACTTTCCATGTTTGATGAAGAGAACCTCATAGTGGATATGCTTGAAGCAGGTGCAAAAGGTTATCTTTTAAAAAATGCCGACAAGCAGGAAATCCTTGATGCCATTCATAGCGTTTACCAGGGCAAACCTTATTACTGCCATCATACCACTTCCAAACTGGCATCACTGATCTCAAAAAGCAGGTTCAATCCTTATAAGAAAAAAGATCCCCTGGTATTTACTGACCGGGAGAAAGAGATCATCAGATTGATCTGCCAGCAGCTTACTGCACAGGAAATTGCTGATAAGGTCTTTCTTAGCAAAAGAACAGTAGAAGGTCACCGCACCCGCATACTGGAGAAAATGAATGTTAAGAACACGGCAGGTGTAGTGATCTATGCATTGCGTCACCGGCTGGTAACGGAAGAAGAAGTAATGTAGATTATTTTTCGTTTAGACTAAAGAGGCTGTCAACAAACTCGTGCTTATCAAACACCAGCAGATCCTCCATTTTTTCACCCACTCCAATAAATTTAACGGGGATCTTGAACTGATTGGCAATAGCCAGTACAACACCACCTTTTGCAGTGCCATCCAATTTGGTGATTGCCAAAGAAGTGACATCAGTAGCAGCCGTAAAATGTTTAGCCTGTTCCAGGGCATTTTGTCCGGTTGATCCATCAAGCACCAGCAGCACCTCATGAGGAGCATCCGGTATAACTTTTTGAACCACTCTTCTGATCTTGGAAAGTTCTTCCATCAGGTGCGCTTTATTATGAAGGCGGCCGGCAGTATCAATCAACACCACATCTGATTTACGTGCAATAGCACTTTGTACGGTATCAAAAGCAACGGAAGCAGGATCACTTCCCATATCCTGTTTAACAATTGGCACTCCTGCCCTTTCGCTCCAGATGGTCAATTGATCTACAGCTGCAGCGCGAAAGGTATCTGCGGCTCCCAACAATACAGATTTGCCAGCTAATTTAAAATTATAAGCCAGTTTACCAATAGTTGTAGTTTTTCCAACACCGTTCACTCCCACAACCAGTATAATATAAGGTATAAAAGGAAGATCAGAATCAAATGCATAGCTGTTTTAA
>CAMLGP010000428.1 GCA_946479535.1 uncultured Bacteroidota bacterium | reverse complement strand
TGAAACCATTCTTCAATGATTCAAGGATATATTCCGTTTTCTTCTGATTGTTACCCGCCAGCACCACCACATTCCCTTTCTTTTCGGCAATCATCTTTTCAAAGAAATCATTCCCTTTATAAACCTCTTCTTTCCAGTGAGTGGGATTCTCTGCACGCGAATTATACCCATTGATCCTGTCCAGGTGAAATTGCAGGTCTGGTCCATCAGGCGCATACACATAAACCGTTGAATCAACATCAGGATACATGGATTTCTGAACCAGGGCCGCATGAAAATGGCCGGGGTCCAGTGTTACAAGACGAAAGGGTTTTGTGGAAGCTTCTTCCTGTTTGCCAGTTTCGTTATTACAGGACATAATAATCGTTGCAGCGATTAAAGGTAATAGAGTTGCTTTCTTCATAGTTCTATTTTGATATCCCCGAGATCAGGCTTTACATACCTTGACCGGGCTGTACTTGAGAATATATTTTCCTTTGAATAAAATCGAAAAGGAAAGGTTTTTTCCGCCATCGGCGATGCCAGGAAAATGGCACAGGCATCATGAAAAGTAGTGGAGGCATGAAGTTCAATAAACAGCCTGATCAGTTCCCACCAGAAAATGGTCATGGTCTCATGGTAACCATTCTGTCCTGTATTCTCACCTCCTATTGCCAGATTATAAGAAATGATGCCCGAACGCAAACGGCACAAAGCATCATCTTTATCATACTTTTTCAAGTGCCAGATGGCAGTGATAATGTGTGCATGGTGTGTCCACCGTTGTTTTTCAAGTGTTCTGTCCAGGAATCCGGTAACTACCTCCAGTAGCTCCTCTTCCGAATTGTATTCCATCGGAGCCAAATTACTAAAACAGAATGGATTAGCCCAACTCATTTCACTGAACAGGCCGCACAGGCGCCGATAACATTTTGATAGCCTCCTGATCATTCTTCAACCAATGCAATCTGGTTACCTCAGCTCACTTCCGGGCAATTGCCATAACACTATTTAGTACTAACGATCATTCCTATATCATGGCTGTAAAGCGCAGGGTGACCGGGGGCACTCATTTATTAAGTTTCGCCGTTTCAGGTGGCCCCAGGAAACTTGGTTTTACTCCACCCAAATCCAGTACCACCTTCTGCAGCACAATTCCCGGGTTCACCATCCAGATCTTTACGGTATGCCTGCCAGCAGAAGCGGCACCATGAACTGAACTTTTTATTATGATACTATTGGCCACCCAACCTTCCCATATTCTGTTGTTATTATCATCTTTATTGATGGAAATGATCTGTGGTTGTTCATTATCTATTGATACGCCATATTGCAAACCTTCATCGTTATGAAAATTCAGTGTGGGAGAAAAATAGCACTGGACCTTTATTAGATCGGCCTTGTTGATATAAACATCATACTCCAGATGCGGAGAATTACCACCTGGCTTTTGAATAGCGGCTGTTACAGGAAAAGGAGAAATAGAGCTACCGGTTTTTCCAAGATCTGGCAAAACTTTCCAGGTAATTCCATTTGTATTCACTGCTCTTGTAAAATGATTGGCCTCCATGGATACACAGCCATTCAACTCAAAAAATACATTCCCCTTTACTGATGCAGGAATACTATAACTGGAAGTAGTGGCTACCATCCTGGAGGCAGCAGGTTCAGGCCTTACGGCTCCTGCTTCCACCCGCTGAACTGCAGGCATCCGGTTACGGGGAGGCTGTTGCCAGTAAGTGTATCCAATATGCGTCTGGTCCATCATGTGATTCCACTTTCCATTTGCGAGCGTATTATACTCTACAGAAATTAAAGAATCTTTGATATAAAGTTGTTGGGCTTCATCGGCAAGCCTGTTGGCAAGCGGGTCTTTTTGTGCGGCAGCAAACTTGTTTGACGCCACTTTGGTATATAAATTCTGAAGATTGGAACAGGCTTTTACAGGATGGAGTACCAACTGGAAAAATGCATCCCGGTATTGGGGAGGTAACTGGCTATTGATCTTTTCAGCTCGTTTTTCCAGTTCATTATACTCTTCGGTTACCCTGACCGCTTCATCGTAATTCTCGAGACTATAGGTTTTGTCGTCCAGCAGTTCAGGTTTGCGCCTGCCATTATACTTGCCATACTTCGCCATGATATCGGCTATATCTTTTGCATAGGCAGGGCCAAATTGTTCCGTAGCCCAGTTCTCTGACCATTTCTTAATATCATCTGCTCCGATCTTCTCTGGATTCCATGCATAATCAAACCAGAAGGAGATCGGGAATTCCATTGGTTTAATATCGCCCACATTTACGATCCAGATATCACGCACATTGTATTCATAAGCCAGGTGCATTTGTTCCCATACACGGGGAAGCGGGTTTGTATTAAGCCATTTATAATTTCGGGGGCCGCCTACATAATCAAAATGATAATAGATGCCATAACCACCTTTGCGGGGTTTATCGGTGAGACGTGGCAGTTTGCGGATATTACCCCAGTTATCGTCACATAATAATAAGGTCACATCATCCGGCACGCGCATGCCCTTATCGTAATAATCCTGCACTTCTTTATAGAGTGCCCATAATTGGGGTGTTTCGGAAGCCGGTTTTCTGGTTACATCTTCAATGATGTCCCGCTGGTCTTTTACAATTCTTTCCAGTAACGCCGTGGCTGTACCGCGCGTCATCGGCATATCACCATCACCACGCATACCAACGGTAACAATACTTTCATGAGAACCCATATTCTGGATACCTTTTCTCCAGAAATCTTTTAGTACTACTTCATTACTGTCATAATCCCATCTGCCCTTGCCATATCTTTTCCATTCCTGTTGTGCCCGAAGCATTGGTTCATGGTGTGAGGTGCCCATTACCACACCATATTTGTCAGCAAGAATTGGATTCAGGGTATCATCATCATTGAAAGCATTGCCCCACATGGCAGGCCAGAGGTAGTTGCCTTTATTACGAAGGATCAGTTCAAATATTTTTTCATAGACAAGGTGATTAACACCTCCGAATTTCTCTTTGGTCCATCCGGAAAATGCGGGAGCTTCATCATTGATAAAGAGTCCGCGATATTTTACTTTAGGCGCATCGGAGATGGTTGTAGCGGGCTTTACATACACCGCATTATGTTTCTTTACAGGCACATCAGCCCACCAGTACCAGGGAGAAACACCCATTTGTCTTGAAAGCTCAAAGGCTCCATAAGCTACTCCTCTTTTGTTACCGCCTGTTATTACCAGTGCATTTCCAATACCAGTTAAAGGAGCAGCCACCGATTTAACCAGGTAGGCATCCCATTTATCTTTGATCTTATCAACTGTTATTTTTTTATTGCTGATCAATTGAGCAATAACAGAAGATTTATCTATTGAACCAAGTATTATCAGATTTTTAGTCGATTTGGGTAATTCATTAACGATTTCCGGCTTCTTGCCCGTAACTGCTTCAATATCCTGTTGGAGGAAAGAAGCTGCCTTTTGTACCAGGAAATAATCATCAGTACTTACATAGATGGTAGCTGTTTCTGCTGGATCAGCAATTACCACTGAACCGGCAACCTTTTTATTAACAACAAAACTTTGTGCAAACAAACTACTACTGCCGGCAACAAGTAAAAAAACAATGAATAATATTTTCATAACAATAGATATTTAGAGCGAGCCTGAGTGATTACCAATTGTGTACTCTTCTCCTATCTGGCTTTAATTCCCAGATCCCAATGCCGTTTTCCGAATGCCATCATGCCTGTCTCTGCAGCGCCAGGTTGCATGTCTCTGAAGCGCCGTGGTTCGTGTCTCTGCAGCGCCAGGATGCATGTCTCTG
>CAMLGP010000427.1 GCA_946479535.1 uncultured Bacteroidota bacterium | reverse complement strand
TTCCGCCATTTTCATGGAAAGTAGCCAATACTATATCAAGCCCATCCAGTGAACTCCCGCTCATTAAACCTATTGCCCTGTAAACCATTAAACTAATTTTAGATTAGATTTGCCAAAAGTAAGAAGGTTAGTTGTTTCAAACCTAAATACATATCGTATGGTGATCAACTTAAGCGACAAACATAGTCTCATCAGCAATTGGGTAAGTGAACTGAGGGATGAAGAGATCCAGGCAGACCGCATGCGGTTTAGACGCAACCTTGAAAGGATCGGGGAAGTGGCTGCTTATGAGATCAGTAAGTTGCTCGAGTTTATCGAAAAAGAAGTTGAAACGCCATTGGGGATTGCCAATGCCAAAGTGCTGCAGCATCAGCCTGTACTGGCCACTATCCTGAGAGCGGGTCTGCCGTTGCACCAGGGCCTGTTAAATTACTTTGACAGGGCAGATAATGCCTTTATATCGGCCTATCGCAAGCACAATAAGGACGGCAGCTTTGAGATCAGCCTGGACTATATCTCCTGTCCGGAGTTGGAGAACAGGGTGGTCATTATATCCGATCCAATGCTCGCAACGGGTTCTTCCTTAGTAAAAACCATACATTTTTTAAAAGAAGAGGGCCATCCAAAAGAAATTCACATCGTTACCGCCATTGCCTGCACAGTTGGCATTGAATATGTAAAAAGAGAGGAGCCCTCCGTTACCATCTGGTGCGCCGATATTGATGATGAATTAACGGCCAAAGGGGATATCGTCCCGGGCCTTGGAGATGCCGGTGATCTGGCGTATGGCGTGAAGGTTCAGATGTAGGGATTTTGAAATTTCCCATTGGCCCTTATATGCAGCGGTTTCCCATTTCCTCCGGTCATGTATTTGTTGTACTTTACCTGTCCGTATTCGACCAGGCTTTAAATCGAATAAAAGGGCAATTTCCCGCAGTGACAAGCGTTTATGAAAGTTGTGCCGGTTCTGGATTTTGCCTGCTCAACTGACCAGTGAAAAATTAAAAGCCGAGATGAAAAAAACTCTGACAACCGTTACTTTCTGCATAGTGCTCGCCTGCACGGCTATGGCGCAGGATCCCAATTTTTCCCAATTCTTTGCTTCCCCCATTACATTGAACCCGGCTCTTACAGGAAAGTTTGACGGTGTATACCGTTTTGCTGCTAACTATCGCAACCAATGGCCCACAATCAGTAACGCATATACAACCGCTACCGCTTCTTTTGATATGGGAATCATGAAAAACCGCATTCCGGATTATGACCAGTTTGGTTTAGGTTTTATGGGCTACACAGACCGTGCTGGTGATGGAGTTTTGACCAATAATCTTTTTGGCGTTTCCCTTGCTTATCACAAAGCCCTTGATGAAAATGGTTATCACCAGATCGGTGCTGGCTTCCAGGGAGTTTATAACAACAAAAGACTGAATACTGCGCACCTGACCTTCCTGGATATGCTCACACCTTTTGGATTCACCAATCAAACGCAGGAAGTCTTTGCCAATAGGCAGATCAATATCAGTTATTTTGATGTGAATGCCGGATTCATCTATAATGGATCATCCAATGGCTACAACAATTACTATATCGGCGCTTCCATGTATCATATTAACCGCCCTAAAGAAAGTTTTACCGGAGCTGATTATATATTGAATCCACGCGTAACCATCCAGGCGGGTGGAAAGATACCAGTAGGCACCTATAATTATTTACATATTGCGGCTAATCACAGCATGCAGGCAAAGGCTCACAATTCCATGCTGGGTGGCGCTTTCTCTCTGAATGTAAATAATGATGAAGAGAACCCTACCAATGTATACCTGGGTTTGTGGTACCGGTTAAAAGATGCAGCTATACCCTATTTGGGTCTTGAGTTTGGTGAATGGCAATTCGGTGCATCTTATGATGTAAATACTTCTTCCCTCAAAGCTGCTTCCCAATCAAGAGGTGGTGTGGAGATATCACTTATCTATATCAAGAAACCGGTTGATCCCAATGCAAAAAAGCTGAACTGTCCCAAGTTCTAATCCCGATAACTATCGGGATGGGGTAAATCCCGATGACTATCGGGGCATTAATAAAGGCAGCAGGAACCAGGAGAACAGCGTGATCAGTATCACCGCTACTATATTCATTACAAATCCCGCTTTTGCCATTTGTGGTAATTTGATATGACCACTTGCAAATACAATAGCGTTAGGTGGAGTGCCCATGGGAAGCATGCCTGCACAACTTGCAGCCAGCGTCATTGGGATACCTAATAATAAGGGATTCATATGCAGGGCTTCCGCCAATGAGGAAACTACAGGTGCAAATACAATTACCTGTGCCACATTACTCATGATCTCACTGATAAATAGCGATACCAGCGTAACAATAAACACCAGCATAAATCCATTCCCGGCAAATTGAGCAAGCCATTGCCCTAACTGTCCAATCAGTCCTGCTTTTTCCAGTGCATTGGCTAATGAGATGCCACCACCAAATAACAACAGTATTCCCCAGGCCATTTTACTGGTATCCTTCCATTGAAGGATGGCGGAAACATTGGAACCTTCTTCCTCCACATCAGGACCAGTGTCTGGCTTTAATTTCTTACCGGATGGACAAATAAACAATGCCACCGCACACATTACAGCAATAATGGTATCATCCAGCTTTATTGCAGTCTGTACTTTATTGATGAGTTCCCGGAATATCCAGAGAAAGGCTGTTGCAGAAAATATGATCAGTACCCTTGATTCGGCTTGTGATAAGGGACCCAGTTTATTTAACTCGGTTCTTATCAGCTCACGGGTGGCGATATCTGATTTGATACGATTAGGAAATAACCATTTTACCATCACCCAGTAAAGGCTGAACAATAGTAAAACAGAAAGAGGTGTACAGATGGCCATCCAGTTCATAAAGCCAGCTGTGTAGTGATATTTTTTATCAATATAATTTACATACGCCACATTGGGAGGTGTGCCAATGATGGTGGCGATACCACCAATATTGGCTGCATAAGCAATTGCCAGCATAAGGGCGAGAGAGAAATACGCTATATTTCCTTCTCCCTTATGATTCTCTTTCATTACATGGATAACCGATAAGGCAATCGGGAACATCATCATGGTTGTAGCTGTATTACTAAGCCACATGCTTAATAATCCGGTAGCCAGGATAAAACCCAGCACTATCCTGTTGCCACTGGTTCCGGTCATTCTAACAATGCTCAATGCAATTCGTCTATGCAGGTTCCATTTTTCAATTGCCAGCCCCAGCATAAAGCCACCCATGAACAGGAATATTACCGGGTTGGCATAAGGAGCCGCAGTGTTTTCCAGTGAATTGATCTTTAATAAGGGAAAAAAAATAAGGGGTAATAAAGCCACTACAGCCATCGGGAGTGCTTCCGTAACCCACCAGGTGATCATTAATCCACCCACAGCCAGTACTTTCAATGCCATGGGGCCAACGGAAAAAGGATTGATGAGATAAATAAGCAGTGCAACAATCGGTCCGGCCAGTAATGCAAGTGACTTTAGCTGCCAGGAAGTTAGTTTGGTCAATCAGATCGTTTTTTTGAAGATAATGAATTTAAACAGTTATTTGGGTTTCCCACTTACGTAAGGATTGCCCTTCACATAGAACCGGTAAGGTAATAATGCATCCTTCCCTGCATAATCAACCCCGATGCGTGGTGAGCGATAAACCTCACTGTTGGCATATTCAAAACCATCATCCGCTATATACAAATCTTTACTACGCAGGGACAAACCAGTATGGTGCGTAAAAATTCCCAGCGCCTTACATACATTACCGGGACCTCGCGTGAGTGTATTA
>CAMLGP010000426.1 GCA_946479535.1 uncultured Bacteroidota bacterium | reverse complement strand
AAGTTACTTAATTAGGCGGGCTTATTAAGCACCTGGATATGGCCATTACCAAACATGGTGCAAGCATTCACACAATGTTCGCATCTATTTTTTCAACTGATCCAGCACAGGCTTTTCCAATGATTTCAGCATTGTTTGATCCGTACGGATCAATTCAAATATTATCAGCTGATTTGTACCCTTGTTCAACCACTCTGCTGGCACATATACCGTTTGCTGAGGACCTATCTCCCAATATCTGCCAAGACTATGCCCGTTTATCCAAACAGCACCTTTGCCCCAATTGCGCATATCCAAATAGGTATCCCCCGTCCCTGATAATGTAAATGAAGCCTTCCGGAGAACAGGAACATCTTTAGAAGGCTTGTTGGTAAAATTCAACTTGTCTAAAGACGTCATTGGCAAAGAAAACATTTGCCAACCGGTTAATTCTTTTCCATTAAGCGTAACTTTTTCAGTAATGCCTTTTTCGTTGTTTAAAAGATTGGGACCGAAATTGATCCTTCCCAAATTCTCCACCAGTATATCAATTGTCTGGGCACCCTTTCCCAATTCTATATTCAGACTATCCTGTTTCAACATCCGGTTCAGCGTACCCTGCCTTTTCCCATTCACAAATACAATCCCGTAATCCCTTAATTCCTTTATGGAAAGCATACCTGATTTACCATTGGTAACCTTTGTTCTATACAATACATATCCATAAGCCTGGCTCAATTTTTCAAAGCTTAATGGTTTTACTGAAACTACTGGCTTTGGCAATATTGAAAATATATCCGTAGAAGATGAAAACGTGACCGGAGGAATAACAATTGATTTTTTGGGTGAAGGAACTGCAGGAAGGGAATGTCCTGTGTATTCCTGGATCACTGAACGGAACTGCATGAACTTATCAGTAGCATTGCCAGCTTCATCCAGTGGCGCATCATAATCATAACTGCTGATCTGTGGTTCATAATAGCCGGTATCATAACAATTAGCTCCGTTCATGAATCCCCGAGTAGTACCACCATGAAACATATACATGTTAATTGAAACTCCTGCACCAAGCATATTATCCAGTTCGCGCACATAACGGGCGGATGGTACAGTATGGTGTTTCTCTCCCCACCAGTCGAACCAGGCCGGATACCATTCCGCAACAAAGAAAGGTCCCTTTCCGTTATTATATTTCCGGGTCAATGTTTTAAGCATTACAGGATTATTAACTCCATTCACTGCCGCAAATATTCCAGGCAACTGTCCCTTTGCCACATCCTTTGCCGGATCACAGGTATATAATACACCATTTAACCCCGCATCCAAAAACATTTTCCGGTTGATCTCAAGGTATTCCTTATCGCTTCCATAAGAGCCATATTCATTCTCCACCTGAACCATAATAATATTTCCACCATTACTGATCAGATAAGGAGATAATTCCTTTCCAAGCCGGTGGATATATTTTTTGTACTCATTCAGGTATTTTGATTCTTTGCTGCGGACAACAAGTCCCTTTTCATTTTGCAGCCAGTAGGGATAGCCGCCAAACTCCCATTCAGCACATACATACGGTGAGGGGCGAAGTATTACCCAAAGCCCTTCCTCCTGGGCTGTTCTTACAAATGCAGCAATATCATTATTTCCTGAAAAATCAAATTTGTCTTTTTCTGGTTCCTGCAAATTCCAGAACACATAAGTCCCAATAGTATTTATGCCCATAGCCTTTGCCATCTGCATGCGTTGACGCCAGGCCTGGCGGGGTACTCTTGGATAATGGATCTCTGCTGAAATGATCTGAAAAGGCTTTCCATCCAATAAAAAACAGGTATCGCCTAAATCAAAACTGTGTAACCTGGCTTTCTGGGCAATTGATGGTACAGCCAGACAAAAAATCAATAAACAACACAAAATACGCTTCATCTTATTTGTATTTAATAACCTGAACACTGTCGTTATTTTTTGAAATAATAATCAAATTATCCTTTGCGGCAGTTTGAACCTGTACCACATCCCTGACATCTCCATCCAGAAATACTCCTGGTTTCAACCCCGATTGAACTATATTCCTTGTTTTCTTATCCCATTGCAGCAATATACCCATACCTGCATCCTCTCTGCCTAACTGAACACGGAATGGAAAAAAATTTCCTACCGCCAGTATTTCCTTTTTGCCGTCATGGTCCATGTCCGCAACTACAATATTCTGTATAGGTGAAAACTGCGCAGGTACCGGTAATTCATGTAAAACCAGTTTCCCGCCAGTATTTTCCAGCCAGCAATTTTTTAATTGTTTCGCTTTCAGTTCCTGGACACCTTCAAGTTGCTCAGGGGTAAAAATTGTATTTAAATGGGCTGTAGCATAATCATGGTAGTAGAGAAATTTCTTCTTCAGCCAGGGGAACTCATCTACAATCTCATTACGGGAGGGATATGGCCAGTTTTGCCCCTGAATATAATAAAAAAGTAGCGGCTGACTGCGGCCTGTTTTTGTAAAATCATTTACATAGAGCGACATTGGCTGTTCTGCTGAAGCTGTAAATTGAGTGTTCGGGGCAAGGTTTCCCAATAGATAGTCCGTATCTCCATCATCGTCCATATCCAGGGGCGCCAGGCTGGTCCATAGCCCTTCCGAATTCTGTAAACCCATAGATGCCGAAGCATCCTGAAACAGGTTTTTGTGATTGATCACAGCCTTCACCGGCATCCATTCCCCAACCAGTAATAGATCAGGCCGGTCATCTTTATTCAAATCAGTCCAAATAGCCGCGGTTACCATACCCGGCTGGAGAAGAGGTGGTGCTATTGCAGCCGTAACATCAGCAAATTTTACTTTTCCATTTTCCGTTTCATTTTGTAAAAGAAAGGACCGTGGAAACAATCCATATTTACCCGGGATTACTCTACCGCCCACAAACAAATCCGGCCTTCCATCTTTATTGAAATCTGCAACTGCCACACAGCTTTTGGAAGCCTGCATAACCGGAAGCGCTCCTTCTGCAATATTAAAAACAGCTTTCCCATTATTAAGATACAGGCGATCCTGATATTGAGAAGGATCAGCATTTTCATTGCCACCACTTACAAGATAAAGATCATTGTCACCATCATTATCAGCATCAAAAAATACTGATTGAATAATATCTGCATTATTTTTTCCATTCCATGGTTGTGAGGAGGCTTTTACAAATCTTCCGTCCTTTCCCTGTAAATACAAACAGGCCTCACCTCCCATTGGCGATCCAATAAATACATCTGTCAATCCATCTCCATTTGCATCTCCCTTTGCCATTTTGGGGCCCTGTTTCGATAATTGCCACGGAAGCAACCGTTCCGTATAATAATCTACAAACTGATTCTCTGGTTGATAAAACGAAATGCCAGAGGAATAATCTTCAAAAAGACTGCGCCCCGTGCTTTTCCTTACATTCATTTCTGCATTCCCATTTTGTTCTATAGTTACCAACCGGTTACTACCTTCATTACTTATATTTGTTTCTGACCCATTTGGCCAATATACAGTCAATTTTGTGATCATTGAATCTGTTCCTAATCCAAAATGGATCATTGGCGTCATACAGGAAAGATATCCTCGCACGGGTTGCAGTTCTGCCATTTGTAGTTTACCGCCCGCTGTTTCTATTTTAATTTTCGCTCCTATTGCATCAGGATTGCCCCCAATCCCCTTTAATTTAATATTCAACCAATTGCCATGAGAAAGATTATTATTTCGGTAGATGGTTGCTTTCTCTCCTATATTGTTCAACACCAGGTCAAGATCACCATCATTATCCAGGTCCGCATAGACAGTACCATTGGTTACAGCCTTTCTTCCAAGATTCCAGCTTGTGGTTACA
>CAMLGP010000425.1 GCA_946479535.1 uncultured Bacteroidota bacterium | reverse complement strand
TTTTGATTGCCTCAATTAAAGAACAGCAAATGCAACTGGATGCATTAAAGGCAGAAATAGAATTGCTAAAGCGTAAATAATAAAGGAAGCCAGTTTTTTAATTCATAAGCCGTGATTCGTAGTCCGTGCTCCCGGCATCCGCTTCGGCGGAAGATAACCGGGACACGGTTTTTGAAAGCTTAATTGAAAGGCTTAATTGGAAAGCTTTATTTGAGAGCATTAGTTGAGAGCTTTATTTGGCTGCATCGAATTGAATAGAGTCAAGATCAAAATCACCCTGCTCTACCAGCAATCGAAGTTTGTTCTCACCTTTGTTCAGGTTCACATTTTTTACTTCAATGATTTTCCAGTCGCTGGTTGCAGGTACATCCACAGCCTGAGATGAATTCTTTCCCAACTGTATGGTGAATTTACCTGGTTGTGTTTTTGCAAGGCAATTAAACTTAAGATTGTATTTACCTTTCCGGGCAACATTTAAGGTGTACTGCAGCCATTCGCCGTCTTCCGTATTAGTTACATAATATCCGGCGGGAGAGCCGGGATCAGCTTTGATATCCACACCATCATTCCGGTAAGTACCACCTCTGTTTCCTGTTTCTCGCTTTCCTGTGCTAATGTGGTAATCGGCTGTATCCTTGTCGAAATAGGCAATTCCATTACGGCCCAGATCATAGTCAGCAGCATTTAATTTAGTACCAGCTATAATTGTATTTGGTTTGAATGGAATGGCTGTTGGAGAGTGCGGCTGCCGGAACATTGCATCAATGACATCTCTTTTAATATTGGTGTTTTCCAGTCTTGCAGCATTAGCCAGGCTCATTACGCCATTGTAGGCTTCTTCTTCAGTGGGTTTGTCACCCCGGCCACCCCAGTAAGCCAGTATTTTTTCATAATCAGGATTAGATTTGATCTGCATGGGGTTGTTATTTCCCAGTTTCTTCAATGGCCACCAGGCCCATCCAATATTATTATTTTCAAGCAGTCGAATACAATCTGCAAACCAGACATTGGAATTTTCACCTGTTTCTCCTAACCACACTGGTCCTTTGTATTTTTCTCTTGCATCCAGGATGTTTTGAATTGCGGGCTGAGTATTATAACTCCAATACCGGTGAAAGCTTAACACCATATTATTGTCCCATGTTGGAAGAATGCCATTATAATTATTCCCCCAGCCATTTCCTTCAATGATAATGATATGATTCTTGTCTACTTCCCGGATTGCTGTAGTGATATCAATCATTAATTTCCGTAATGGCACATTTTTCTTTTCTTTAAGTCCATTCTTATCATTGGAAAGATCTTCAAACCCCCAGTTGGGTTCATTAATAATATCATATCCGCCGATCCAGGGTTCATTCACATATCGCTGAGCCAGCTTTTTCCAGAGTGCTATCATTTTTTGCTGATTCGCCTCGCTTTCCCACAAGGAAGGTTTGCTGGCATCCCTGTCTGAAATATTCAAATCATTTCCCTGTCCACCCGGAGCCGCATGAAGGTCCAGGATCAGGTACATCTTATTAGCCTTACACCAGGAAAGGAGACTATCTGTAATTTGAAATCCTTTTTCCAGCCAGGTATTTTCTCCTTTTACAGGTTCCTGGTCTGCAGGTAAAGTGTAGAGATTATAATGCATTGGCAGCCTGACCGAGTTAAATCCCCAGGCCCTGAGGGAATCGATATCTATTTTACGGGTATGATTAGCGAGCCAGGCCGAATAAAAGTTCTCCGTTTTCTCTGCTCCTATAAGTTCTGCAAGGCGGGCTTTGATCTTATGCTGCATACCCTGTCCATTCACTTTTAGCATATAACCTTCCTGGAGCATCCAGCCACCCAGGCCAATTCCACGGAGCAGCACATTTTTTCCGTCATGGTCCACAATCCTTGTTCCGTCGGCCTTTAAATAGCCTTGTGATCTGACCTGTCCAATTATTATAAAAATGAATAAAATGATGACCAGGAGTGGTTGAAACGTAACCTTGAATGGAAGCATTCGTGCTATTTTAAAGAGGGTTTTGTAAAAAAAGGCGGTGAATATCAACCTGGACAGGCCAACATGAACCGCCCCTACTTGCTATCTGCTAATGTTCTGACTCGTAAGACGGATTAAAACTATCGCCCTGAACCTTCAAATCAAATAAAAATGCCCTATCATAGCCATAGCAGGCGGTTGGCTAATGGCTAATTATCAGGCATTAGTACCCCATCAAAACCACATCAAACCCTGCTGGACCCCTACATTATTGTTGACGATTTATTACCTTCATTGTAACCTTCTGATATGTGCGTGAAACGACTGCTTTTTGCCTTCCTTTTGGCCTCATTGCAGGCAAGTTCCCAGAACACTATCGCCCTGCCCGATATTGTCAATTATTCCAAACAGGCATATAATGCCGGGCCCGCCAACTGGGGGATTATCCAGGACAAAAAAGGGATTATCTATGTGGGGAATGATGAGGGACTGCTAACCTTTGATGGCAGTTACTGGAAACGATATCCCACCTCTGGTTCTGAGACTATTCGGGCCCTGGCACTGGCGCCGGATGGAAGGATTTATGTGGGTACTTCCGGAGAGATTGGTTATTTCAGGTCAGATGAAAATGGATTACTGCACTATACTTCACTAAATAACCTGATCCCGGATTCGGAAAAGGATTTTACCGATATCTGGAATGTAGTAGTACATGGTGACGCAATCTTCTTCCGTTCATTCAAACGGATCTTCCAGCTAAGAAATAACAAGATCACTGTTTATAAAGATATTTCCTGGAGTTTCCTGGGCTCAGCGAATGGCAGACTGATCAGCAAGGCATTTCACAAGGGTTTACTGGTTTTCCAGAATGATAGCTGGATGCCTTTTTTGAAAGGCGATACTATTGCTGAGAAAGCGCAGGTGGTTGCCCTCCTTCCTTTTAATAAGGATAGTTCATTGCTCATTACCAAAAAGAATGGCTCTTTTATTCTGACGGGCAACAGGTTGCTGCCTTATAGTACTCCCGATCTGCAAATAATTGCTGAAAAAAATCCTTATAAAGCATCCTTTATAGATGATGACCGGATTGCAGTGGCAACCAGTCTGGGTGGTTGCTTTATCATTAATAAGAAAGGACAGTTTATTCAGCGATTAGCCAAGCAGGATGGATTACAGAGTAATGATATTCTAACCGTGTTTGTTGACCGCGAAAAAAATCTCTGGCTGGGTCTCAGTAACGGAATTGATTTTATCGCTTACAACAATGCCATCAGGCATATTTATCCTGATTACCAGGAACAGAGTGGGGGCAAGTCCGCAATTATCTTCAACAATAACCTATATATAGGAACCAATAATGGGTTATATCAGGCGCCCATTGTTGAACAAACCGATATAGGGTATGTAAAAAGCAGTTTTACACTGATACCCAATACCAAGGGCCAGGTATGGAGTTTATCAGAGGTAAATGGAGACCTTCTGATGGGTCACAATGATGGCTTTTTCGTGATAAAAAATGGTCAGTCGCAAGTGGTTGACGGCAGCACCGGTTTTTGGGTTTTTCTTCCTTTGGCAAATGTGATGCCTTCTCCGGTGGTGCTGGCAGGTACTTATAATGGGATTAATATCTATAATTACGACAAAGGGACCTATAAAAATCCTTCCATTCATTCCCATTTTGAGTCTGCCCGGTATATCGCCATTGACAATAACATTGCATGGGCTTCCCATCCAGACAAAGGCTTATATAAGATACAGTTGAATAATGGTATTAATCCTGTTTCCACTGTTTATAAGGACCCTAAAGGAATTGTTTCACCAAACAAGAACCATATATTTAAATTAAAGAGCAGGATCATATTTACCAATCAGAAAGGGATCTTT
>CAMLGP010000424.1 GCA_946479535.1 uncultured Bacteroidota bacterium | reverse complement strand
CTGTTAAGCAGGCAGGAAACAACGGGGAACTATGTACCCTCTTCGGCTGATGCACAGGCTTTGATCAATTATCAATTCAACTCCAGATGGCAGGCAGAATTCTTTGGAAATTTTTCCCAAACAAAATTCTCTCTCAATCCAGCATTTAGTCAATTGACCACTTCTGTATTCTCTCCCTTCTTTACTGCTAACCTGGGACTTGATTTTTATGTCGCCGGAAGGTAAAGAGATGTATACCAGACCTACATGCTTGGCCTGAGTATAACCAATCAGGTCACCCGCAAATTGCGATTGAAATGGATGGCTTCCCGCTTTGAGAATGATGAAGAAGAAAATGTGGATATACAGGGCGCCTATCTTTTTGGCGATCGTGATTTTGATCATAGCCAGCCAACCTATGGCAGTATTGTGAATCCACTGGGAGCTGGGGTTTTCCAGAATTTCGCACGCAATACTTTAAACATTGCTAATTGGAATATCTCTCACAAAGGGAATTATGACATGGGCAGGCATGCCATACAATGGGGCCTGGGATATGATAAGACACTGATCACAGATAAACTCAATGAATGGGAATTCCAGGACTCAGCTGGCTATTCTTTACCCTTCAATGTGAATGCACTTCAATTGAACAAGGTCACCAAATCCAACGCTGATCTTGATGTCAATAAATTTTCTGGGTACGTACAGGACAATATTCGTTTTGGCGATTCCCTGAATGCATATACACTGACAGCAGGTGTTCGCTATAATTATAATTCACTAAATAAGGAGTCACTGATCTCCCCCCGTATTGGTTTGAGCTGGAAACCAAACTGGCGGCATGATTTTGTATTTCGTGCCGCTGCTGGAGCATACAATCAGCCTCCCTTCTACCGTGAGTTAAGACGTTATGACGGGACACTGAATACAAATGTAAAAGCACAAAAAAGCTGGCAGGGTGTATTGGGCTTTGATTATAATTTCAGTGGCTGGGGCCGTGCCATGCGCTGGACTACGGAAGCCTATTATAAATCTATAACTGATGTAGTTCCTTATGATATTGATAATGTTCGCATCCGTTATTTTGGCGAGAACAATGCCAAAGCTTATGCTGCTGGTATTGAAATGAGATTATATGGTGAACTGGTAAAAGACGCAGAAAGCTGGATCAGTCTGGGTATTATGAATACAAAGGAAGATATCAAAGGCGATACTTATAAAGAATATACACTTGATGAATTCAATCAGCCTGTAGATAGCGTAACAAAAGAAAGGGGCTGGGTACGAAGACCAACAGACCGGCGCATCACTTTCGGGATGTTCTTCCAGGATTACCTTGCTACCAACAAGAATTTCAAGATGTACCTGAACCTGCTGTACGGCTCCAACCTGCCCTATAATATTCCCAATAGCGTGAAATACCGCAACGGTCTTGAGATACCAGCCTATATCCGTGCAGATGTTGGCTTCAGTGCATTATTACTGGATAGTGATCGTGGAAAAAGAAGAAGCCATAGTCCATTCAGAGGGTTTGATGATATCTGGGCCAGTCTTGAAGTATTCAATATTATCGACCGGGATAATACCATCTCTTATTTATTGATAAAAGACTTTTCCAACACCACTTTTGCCATGCCACAGCGTTTAACCCCCAGGCTGGTAAATTTTAAGATCGTAGCTCGCTGGTAAATCCAACGGTGTAGAGCTTTCAAATATCAAGGACAAATTCAAATTAGTCAACCATGTTGGCATTTTCATACGCCGCACCAATGATACATTTAGTTTGTTTGTTCCCTGACAAAAAATGAAGAGACTGTATAGTCATTTTTATTATCTTCCGGTAACAAAACATGCGATATGAAAAAACTGATTTTACTTCTCATTGCTACAGGATTCTATAGTGCTACTTATTCCCAGACAGCTTACATCCCTACTGCAGAAAACCTGAAGAACCGCCAGGAGTTCCAGGATAATAAATTCGGCATGTTCATTCATTGGGGTATCTATAGCCTGCTGGCTGATGGTGAATGGGTGATGTTCAACAAAAAGATTCCTTACGAGAAGTACAGCAAGATCGCGAATGAGTTCTACCCTCATGATTTCAATGCCACTGAATGGGTTAAAATAGCCAAATCTGCGGGCATGAAGTATATCACCATTACATCCCGCCACCATGATGGTTTCAGCATATTCAATACAAAGGCCAGCCCCTATAATATCATGGAGGCCACCCCCTATAAGAAAGACCCCATGAAAGACCTTGCGGCAGCCTGTAAAGCTGAAGGACTGAAATTAAATTTCTATTATTCCCTGCTTGATTGGGGAAGAAAGGACTATGGCTTTGGGAAAAAGATCGTAAATGGCAGACCGGAAGATACGGACTGGGACAGCTACATCAATTTCATGAAGACGCAGCTTACGGAACTACTCACCAATTATGGAGATGTGGTAAGCGGTATCTGGTTTGATGGCGACTGGGAACGTAAAAATGCCAACTGGCATTATGATGAGATCTATCAGCTTATTCACCGTCTTCGTCCGGAAGTGATGATCAGCAATAACCACCATAGTGATATAAAACCAGGTGAAGATTACCAGGCATTTGAAAAGGACCTTCCAGGCGGTAACTCCCATGGATGGAATTCAGGAGGGATCAGTAATCTTCCGCTGGAAACCTGTGAAACAATTAATGGCGCCTGGGGATTTAATATTACTGATAAGAATTACAAAAGTGTAAAAACGCTCGTTCAATACCTGGTAAAGGCTGCGGGACACAATGCTAATTTCTTATTGAATGTAGGACCACAGGCAGATGGAAAGATCCAGCAGGAGTTTGTAGATACGCTTAAAAAAGTAGGCGAGTGGTTACAGCAGAATGGAGAAAGTATTTATGGAACAAGAGGTAATGTTATTCCCACACAGGAATGGGGAACGGTAACACAAAAAGATAAAAAATTGTTCATACACCTTCTAAATACTCCTTCACAGGATTTTATATTATTGCCACGCATTTCACAAAAAGTGACGGGAGTACAAAGCTTATCATCCAGGCAAACTTTGAAATGGAAGCAACAACCAGAAGGATTATTTGTTTATTTACCTTCTTCTGCATTGAATGAAACAGATGAGATCATTGAAGTGATTACAAAGTAAAAATTCAAAATTCGAAAGTAAAAAATGGAACTGCTGCCAATTGACGTTCTCCCTTTTTAATTTTTAACTTTTGACTTTTGACTTTTTAACATCTGTGAATAAGAAACTTCATGGAAATCTTATCTAAATAAATTATATTTGAATTAGAGGGGTAGGCTTCTGTATATGAATTCAGAAGACGAAGTATAACCCGGTGTCACCCTTTGCCGGTTTTAGAAATTCGATTTAAATGATCCGCATTGACTGAAACAATTATTAACCTTGAAACCGTAAACCCTATCGAGTTCTTCGGCGTAAACAACGGTAAACTAGACATTCTCAAAAAAAAATTCCCGCTTCTCAAAATTCTTTCTCGTGGTAAACAGATCAAGCTTTCAGGAGCTCCTGAACAGATAGAAAATGCCCGCGAAAAGATCGAGCTTATTGTGTCGTACCTTGAAAGGAACGGTCACATGAGTGAGAATTATTTTGAGCAGGTATTGGGAGGTGATGATGCAGAAACCATCGATAACTTTATTGAACGCAATCCCAACGAGGTGCTGGTATTTGGTCCGAATGGTAAAAGCGTAAGGGCTCGTACTGCCAACCAGAAGAAACTCGTTCAGGAAGCCGAAAAGAACGATATCGTGTTTGCAATAGGTCCTGCCGGTACTGGTAAGACCTACACCGCGGTGGCACTTGCAGTAAGGGCATTAAAGAACAAACAGATTAAAAAGATCATTCTGACCAGGCCTGCTGT
>CAMLGP010000423.1 GCA_946479535.1 uncultured Bacteroidota bacterium | reverse complement strand
CAAAACTGTATTACGAAGGGGTAAAAGAGCTATTTCGGTGGGGACCTCAACACCATTTGTGTCTTCCTGCTCACTCTCATTCAGTGGAATAATCGGCAAAAAGTCCATTTCATCTTCGGGGCCTAATCTATACTTTTCAAAACTCATACATAATCTTTAGACAAACTGTCATTCCGGCTGGCCGGAACAGCAAAAATACGTGGCACAGAACAAAGGTCAACATTCATGCCGGGCCAATTTGACTGCCAAATGGAGGAATTTTGAAATTGGGAAATTGGGAGATTTCGAAATTTAGTCAGACCGGGACATTTAATCATCGACTTTAGGGTAATCATCAGCATTTTAGGGTACTTCAGCCAAAAGCAATTTCGAAATTTCCCAATTTCAAAATTAAAAACCCCTCCCGCCTGAGCGAAGAGGGGCTGTATCTGAACCCGTCGTTATGAAAAATTTATAGTGCAAGCCCCAGTGACACCTGGAACCCCTGGTTCTTCCATTTATCGCGGTTATCAAGATCGTTGATATTGCTTAATCCTACCACGTATCTGCCACTAATCCTGATTGAGCTAAGTTTTACCTGCACACCTCCAACCATTGAAAAATCACCCTGGGAAAAAGCATCCACTCCATTTTTAACCAGTCCCTTGTTTTTGTCTATCAATATCCCAACCTGCGGACCTGCCTGCAGCATCAGGAAATTGCCTATCAGTTTGTAATCAAGAAGAATGGGAATGGATAGATAACCCAATCTTACTTTGGACTGATTAGAAAAAAACACATCACTGTAAACGTTTTTGTAATTACTGTCCAGTGTAGTGCTCACCTGGCTAAAAAGTACTTCAGGCTGCAACATCAATTTCCCACCCAAACCAATTTCAGCAAAACCACCAACATGATAGCCATACCGGAACTGATTCTTATAAGGCTGTCCACCCACTTTGGTGATATTGGCACCGGTCTTCACCCCAATATGAAACTGTGCCATTAATGCCTGTGAAAAAAACAAAGCTCCAAATAGCGGAAGCAGGAATTTAGCTTTCATCAGAAAATTTTTAATTGTTAATAAATGAACGACCCTTAACAGATAATGACTACAGCTGGTAGCTTGCCATGGTTCTTCACCCTAATTCTTCCTTTTCGAATTAGGGCCTCACGAAACATTATTGGTGTGCGTGATACACCAGGGCAACGCAAGCAGCCATTAGTTATTAGCGATAAGAATAAAAGTCCAAGTATAATGCCAGTGATCTTCAATAGCTGTTAATTTGCATTAACGGCGAAGAGCTTTAAGTTTTATAAAACAAATTGTTGAAACACCTTATTGCATGTTGATTGTGAAAGTTGTCTTAAGGTAGAAACTCAAAGCTGACTAGAACATAAATCCTGCATTCAGGGATGCAACTGCAGTAAAATTATTTGTGTTGCCAGGGAAGTAATAATCTAAAAGAAGCTGAGGCTGAATAAAGAATTTACCGATGTTATATTCGGGTCTCAGGAATAATGTTAATGATAGTGGCTGGAATTCAGTTTTGTTATCCAGGTTTTGATTTCTCCTGATTAAATCAGCTACACCATTTTTTGCTGCAAGACGGGTAGTAGAAGTTGTTGTCTGATTAAACCCATATTTCTGCGTACCTGCAGAGAAAACAAACATGGGAGTAAACCTGATAAAGTCATTGTGCGCTGAAAGATTCAGCCAATAAAAGGTATGACGTAACGATGCATTTACAGCAAAATCAGAAACAGATTCATGCGTATTTGTAGTGGTATAAACTCTAACCGGTCCCCCCAATAGTCTAATTAATCGTTCTTTCTTTTTCACTTCGTCTTTGCTTCCCCATCCGTAACTGAAGGAAACTCCCGGTTGCAGCCAGGATCTTCTATAGAGAAAATAAGCATTCAATTCATTTTCCAGGGGTGTTAGATAAAACTTTACAGAGTCTTTATTGAAATAACGGGAAAAAGAAATTCCACCCACCCACTTGCGATTTTGAATAAAATCAAAGGAAGGAGTTATGACGTACTGGTAAAAAGTAAAGCCCTGGTAGGTATTGGTCCCATTGCCTGAGATGGTTAATCCCGGACCAGATTTATTATAATACCCGATTACCGGCGAGAATATCAATTTCTTCTTTGTTTCAATCCTGGTGCCGGCATTGTTTGAATAATTGAAGTATCCATTAGAAGCAGATGCGCTGATCAGGAAATAGCTCCGGGGTGCGAGAATAGAATCCATGAAATTAACCAGGTCAGTCATCATATCCTCATAATCCAGGGAAGTATCAACGGCCAGGTCTTCTATCCCAGGCGGCGGAATAGAATCAGTTGGTTTGGTTTGGCTGAAACCTGTAAGGGTAAACAGAGTAGCCATCCAGAAGATCATGCATTTCAGACGCAACATACTGAGGCTCGTATTTTTTGACTGGAATTGAGACCTTTACGGCAACCCAAGGTTTAAATAACGGAATAATTATTAGGAAATTATGTCAATTCTATTACAGTGATTTCAGGTAATATTCCAACCCTGCCGGGATACCCTATGAACCCATATCCCCGGTTTACATAGAGCTTCTGGTGAGCCTGCTCATAAAGGCCTGCCCATTGACGGTAAACGTATTGTACCGGACTCCATTTAAAACCCGGTAATTCCACTCCGAACTGCATGCCATGGGTATGGCCAGCCAGCATCAGGTCTACATCGGGGTATTTTGGCCTGACCTCCGCATCCCAATGGGAAGGATCGTGGCTCATTAATATTTTGAAAGGGTATCCACTGGTTCCCTCGTATGCCTTTTTCATGTCACCATACTTGGGAAAGCTGGCTTTGGCGCTCCAGTTCTCAATGCCGATCACGGCTATTTTTTCTCCTTCCCTTTCAAGGACAACATGTTCATTCACCAGCAATTTCCAGCCTAGTTCACCATGGATCGCCTTTAGCCGGTCTAGATTGGCTTTCTTGGCATCAGGGCTATCCCAGTGAACATAATCACCATAATCATGATTACCCAGGGTAGAATACACACCCATTGGAGCGTTTAGTTTATTGAACACTTCCATATAATCCGCCATCTCATCTGCGGTATTATTTACAAGGTCACCCGTAAACAGAATAAGGTCAGCCTTCTCCTTCAAAACCTTTTCCACGCCTTTCATAACCGCATGTTTATCGGTAAAACTGCCGGAATGAATATCAGAGATATGAACGATTTTTAGACCTTTGAATGCAGCAGGCAAATTGGAAAAAGCCAGCGGGATCTTTTTAAGCTGATACCTGTATTTGTTTCCAAAACCATAGATAAGCGATCCAAATAGACCACCCCCTGCTATCAATCCTATCCAGCTCAGAAATGCCGAACGGGATATGCGGGTACCTTTCTGCATGGCCTCCCCTTCTGTATTGGAAAAAAATAATTTCCCTGCGGTCCATTGAACACCTCTTCGAATATCATCAATCAAAAAGAAAATAGATGCAATGACCTTGGCAAAGAACAGGCCTGCAATGATTGCAAAAATGGTTGTGCGCAGGAGTTTCGACTGATGCTCAAAATGCAGGTAAGGTAAAATGATCAGCGTAATAACTGCCAGGCCAGAAAGTATCCAGTAAGTAAAATAAATAATGGTTTTTGTTTTGGCACCGGCGGGTTGAGCTACTACCCTGATGGCCTGAAATACATAGAAGTCCAACAATACCATAAATCCGATCAATACCCACCAAAAAGGAGAATTACGCATAAGGAATTGCAAAATTAAAGGGGAACCGGTTTGAGGAAGACTTATTTTTGTGATTTTATGGTCAAATTTGGGCAAAACTATATTTTGCGGTCTTGACAACAGGGAGCAATTTTACCATTTAACCAAAATAGTACAGGGTGGGA
>CAMLGP010000422.1 GCA_946479535.1 uncultured Bacteroidota bacterium | reverse complement strand
CCTGGCTTTCAAATACATCCTTGCCATTACCACCAATCATGCGCAACTTTATTTTGTCGTCATTTCCTTTAACAACAAATTTATCTTCACCGCCAAAGCCATATACATTAAGCTCTTTGGTTTCAGCCGGATCAAATTTGCGTTCATATAATTTATCAGACTGTTTTCCTTCTTTGGTAATTTTATATACTACCAATAAAACAGACCCGTCATCGTTACGGGTTATATCAAAGAGTTCATTTTTATCACTGCCCGTTACATTTACTTTTTCTGCCAGGAAATGATAATACTGCATTACCTCTTCAAGTAAATGCTTGCGGCGTTCCTTTAAAGTAGCTGCAATTTTATAAGCGGATATAGGCCTGATCTCTGGCGGCTGCTGGCTCATAGCACTATCTATCACTGCATCCGTCATCTTTGGAATGAATTCTTCTACGGCCTGCCTCCAATCATCAGCAGTAAGGCTGTTCAGAAAGAAACGGTCCAGGTTACGCGCAGCAAAGTTCCATCGGTTGATATTTCTTGCCTTTGCCTTAAATCCTTCCAATTGAGGAACAAGCCAGGGCCATTGTACAATATGAGGAATTACACCCTGATTGGTATACCATGCCTGATCACGGTCTTTGGGAATTGGGTAATACTGTTTTCCCTTTTCTTTATCAACGGCTGCCCATTCCCACTGATCCTCATGACGGTCAAAGTCCATCACAAACATGTCCAGTATGCGGGCACGCAACAATGCTTTTTGATCAACAGAATTATCGTTGTCCTCTTTTAATTTATCAGCTACTTCATCTGTATCATATCCTTTTTCCACTTCTTCCGGTAATCTTTCTTCAAAATAGGCAAGGAGATTTGCAAAATCCTTCCGGAACGTATCAAGCTTTGGATCATCAGGGATATAAACCAGTTTTACCTTTAAATAAGGAACTCCTGCTGCTTCAGCAAGAACGGGGACAGAAAGCGCAGCGTAAGGATAAGATGCAGAAATTCCATCCGCTACCAGATCTTCAGCCGCCTCACTTTGTAGGTCAGCCGGTAATGTTTTGCTGGTAATGAATTTCTGAACGGAACGTAAAGCATACTGCCTTCCCTGGGGATCTTCAACACGCAGGGAACGGGTTTGCTTACCGCCACCTTGTTTAACTGGCTTCAGTCCGCCTTTTTCTGTACTCAGGTTGAGAACGGGGACCGTGATTGGAGTTTTCCATTCCTTCCGGTAATTGGCGCCCATCCAGAAAGTGCGGCTACCACTAACCTTAAATTTTGAAGAAGCAGGAACAGTTATCGTTTGCCCTGTTGTTTGAGCAAAGCCAGATGTAATGGAGGCAAACAGAAAAAAACTGGCAAAAAGAAACAGTCTCATGGTCTGGTTTTATAATTCAATTGATGATCTGTCTGGTCTAATCAGTTCCAGATGCACTTAATGTGAAAAAAAATCCCCAACGGATTACCTTCTTCACGATAAGTATATCAATAGCAGTACTGAAACTATTTTTTTAATATGAAATCCCTTCTATTATACCCACTGTTGTGCCAAAATCTGTACTCATTTCAAAGATAGGGGATTAGGGGAGTGGACCTGACCACAGGGTTTTTATGGGATTCTCCTGTTCACTGTTTGCTCTTATTGGCTCCCCAATGCTTCCGGGATTTCTATTCATTGCCTCCCCGGATTTCGGGGGAGACAATAAGGGGTACACTAATTTCTAAATCAGGCACATTGACTACAAACTGTAGAAATTGAGAAAGTATAAGGGGAATTCTTGTGTAAGAACGCTTCCTGATTTTACATTTTCGAGGAGAATGGCATTACGATTTTGATAATTAGGCAGTTAAGAGGACCTCGTACAAAGAAGACAAGTAATCTGTCCTCACTATAACCTTGCTGAAACTGGCAAGATCTTAGGTTTGATCGGTAATTTTCGGTCTCAGAAAAAAGGATTTATACTTTTTTGTAGAAATTGAGTTCGTACCTTTGCCGTGATGAAAACAGATTTAGCTTCTATCGAAAAAGAGAGCCCGAAAAATGAACAGAGCGCAATAGAGGATGTCGTTCTAAATGAGTATAAATATGGGTTTGTAACGGATATTGAGTCAGAATCAGCCCCTAAAGGCTTAAGTGAAGACATAGTCCGCTTTATCTCCTCCAAGAAAAATGAACCGGAATGGATGCTGGAATGGCGATTGAAGGCCTACCGGCACTGGCTCAAAATGGAAGAACCCAAATGGGCCAATATTAGCTATCCTCCCATTAATTATCAGGACGTTATATACTATTCTGCTCCCAAGCAGAAAATAAAGCCCGGCAGCCTGGATGAGATCGATCCTGAACTCAGGAAAACATTTGAAAAACTGGGCATTTCACTGGATGAGCAAAAACGACTGACCGGTGTGGCAGTTGACGCGGTAATTGATAGCGTTTCCATCGGTACCAGTTTCAAAACACAACTTGCCGAACTGGGCATTATTTTCTGCTCCATGAGCGAGGCCATCCAGGAACACCCTGAGCTGGTCCGGAAACACCTCAGCTCAGTTGTTCCCATAACCGATAATTATTTCTCTGCCTTGAATGCAGCCGTTTTTAGTGATGGCTCCTTCTGTTATATACCAAAAGGCGTTCGTTGCCCCATGGAGCTTTCTACCTATTTCCGGATCAATGCCGAAAATACCGGACAGTTTGAGCGCACCCTGATCGTTGCTGAAGAAGGCAGCTATGTTAGCTATCTGGAGGGTTGTACGGCTCCCATGCGTGATGAAAACCAGTTACACGCTGCCGTGGTGGAACTGATTGCCATGGACAATGCCGAGATCAAATATTCCACCGTGCAGAACTGGTATCCTGGAGATAAGGAAGGAAAAGGGGGTATCTACAACTTCGTGACCAAACGTGGTATTTGCAAAGGAGATCATTCCAAGATCTCATGGACGCAGGTTGAGACTGGTTCATCCATTACCTGGAAATATCCCAGCGTAATTCTGAAAGGAGATAACTCAGTAGGTGAATTTTATTCAGTAGCTGTTACCAATAATCACCAGCAGGCAGATACCGGAACCAAAATGCAGCACCTTGGCAAAAATACCAAGAGCCGCATTGTATCAAAAGGTATTTCAGCAGGAGTGAGCAATAATAGTTATCGCGGATTGGTGCATGTTGGCAAGAATGCTGCCAATGCAAGGAATTTTTCTCAGTGTGATTCATTGCTGCTGGGTGATAAATGCGGAGCGCATACATTCCCCTATATCGAAGTAAAGAACAATACGGCCATTGTAGAACATGAGGCCACTACTTCCAAGATCGGGGAAGACCAGATATTCTATTGCAATCAGCGAGGTATCGATACAGAAACTGCCGTTGCCCTCATCGTAAATGGTTTTGCCAAAGAGGTGATGAACCAGTTACCGATGGAGTTTGCAGTAGAAGCTCAAAAACTGCTCGCTATCAGCCTTGAAGGCAGCGTTGGATAAAAATTAAACTACACATAACTACTTATAAATAGAAACGACAATGTTGAAGATTCACAATTTGCAAGCAAGCGTAGAAGGAAAGGCAATTTTAAAAGGGATCGATCTTGAAATAAAAGCCGGTGAGGTACATGCCATCATGGGGCCAAACGGATCCGGTAAAAGCACACTGGCATCAGTACTGGCTGGCAGAAAAGAATATGAAGTAACGGAAGGTTCAGTGGAATATTTGGGAAAAGACCTGCTGGAATTGTCTCCGGAAGAAAGAGCAGGTGAAGGTTTATTCCTTGCCTTTCAATACCCGATAGAGATACCAGGTCTGACTACCACCAACTTCATTAAGACTGCAGTAAATGAGATCCGCAAATACCGTGGTGAGGAACCATTGGATGCGGTTGGATTCCTGAAGATGATGAAG
>CAMLGP010000421.1 GCA_946479535.1 uncultured Bacteroidota bacterium | reverse complement strand
ACCGAATATACAAGGACCCGGTAAGCTAGCTTACCGGGTTTTTCTTTTGAATACCACATGCCTAAGTAGCTTCTTACTGGCTGGTATGGGTTTTATTTTGGGGTCGGAATAATGTACCTTTGTAGATAATTTATGATGATCTACAAGACAGATGAACAGGTTGAGCTGATGCGCAAAAGTGCCCGACTGGTCAGCAAAACCCTGGCCGAAGTGGCCAAAATTCTGAAGCCAGGTATTGATACACTCTCGATCGATAAGATGATCGGGCAGTTCATTCAGGATCATAAAGCCATTCCCTCTTTCCTGAATTACCAGGGCAGTTATCCCTTCAATTCCTGCATTTCCGTGAATGATGTAGTAGTACATGGATTTCCCACTAAAAAGGAATTGACGGAGGGGGATATAGTTTCTGTAGATATTGGTGTTATACTCAACGACTGGCATGGAGATCATGCCTATACCTTCGCAATTGGGGACCCGGGTCCTGAAGTAATGCAATTAATACAGGTTACCAAAGAATCCTTATACAAAGGAATAGAGAAAGCAGTGGCAGGAAACCGTGTGGGAGATATTGGCTTTGCTATCTGGGAACACACTGAAAAGAAATATGGCTATGGTGTGGTACGTGATCTGGTTGGTCATGGGTTGGGAAGGAATATGCATGAAGCACCGCAGGTACCCAATTATGGAAAGCGTGGAAGTGGATCCAAGCTGAAAGAAGGGCTGACACTGGCCATAGAGCCAATGATAAATATGGGAACAAGGGAAGTGTTTACAGATAAAGACGGCTGGACAGTGCGTACAAAAGATGGCAAGCCTTCCGTTCATTTTGAACACGATGTATGTGTAAGAAAAGGGACGGCGGATATACTTTCTGATTATAGCATTATTGAAAAAGTGGAAGAAGAGAATGAGAACCTGTTTACACTGGGAGACCAGGTGAAATAAGCAAATTCTAATTAGGCAGCCTTCCACTGGTGCACGATGATAATGCCATGAATAAAGATCAGAATAAGAGACTACTCGTAATAGGTGGCGGTGCTGCAGGATTCTTTTGTGCCGTTAATGCGGCCAGGTTGAACCCCGGCTTGCAGGTTACACTGGTGGAGAAATCAAACAAACTATTGTCCAAAGTAAAGGTAAGTGGCGGTGGCCGCTGTAATGTTACGCATGCCTGTTTTACTATTGTGGACATGAGTAAACGGTATCCCCGGGGAGGGAATTTTGTAAAGAAGAGTTTTCATCAATTCTTTACTACAGACACCATTCAGTGGTTTGAAGAAAGAGGGGTAAAGCTGAAGACAGAAAAGGATGGTAGAATGTTCCCTGTAACAGACTCTTCGCAAAGCGTTATCGATTGTATATTGAAAGAAGCGGATAAATATGGTGTAAGAATTGAATTGAAGAAGGAAGTAAAGAAAATTGATCCCGGAAGTAACCAGGATGGATTTGCTGTCCATTTTATGGATGATTCAATAATTAAGGCTGATTATGTATGTATTGCCTGTGGAGGATTTCCAAAACCATTTCAATTCAGCTGGATTACTGCATTGGGCCATACCATTGAAGAACCGGTTCCTTCTTTGTTTACTTTCAATATGCCAGGCCATCCGATTACTAAATTGATGGGAGTGAGTGTTGAATCTGCCAGAATAAAAATAACTGGAACTAAACTGGAGGAGAAGGGCCCTTTATTGATAACACACTGGGGATTGAGCGGACCGGTGGTATTGAAACTGAGTGCCTGGGGTGCCAGGGATCTGGCAGCAGTTCAATGGAATTTCAGGATCATGATTAACTGGCTACCTGAATTTAATGAACAGCAATTTGCTGATCAATTAAAGGCCTTAAGATTTGAAAAGGCAGGCCAGTTAATGGAAAATAAAAATCCTTTTGGACTACCTCAACGATTGTGGGAGTTCCTCCTGGAGTATTCAGGAGGAAAGTCCGGAACGCGATGGGCCGATCTTCCGGCTGCAATTCAAAACAGATTGGTTAAGAATGTTTGCAACCTTGATTTGGAAATAGAAGGAAAGACAACCTTTAAGGAAGAATTTGTAACGGCAGGTGGAGTTAAATTAAATGAGATTGATCCGGGTACCATGATGAGTAAAAAGGTTCCGGGTTTGTTTTTTGCAGGTGAGATCATGGATGTTGATGGAATTACCGGAGGTTATAATTTCCAGCATGCGTGGACAAGCGGGTTTGTGGCAGCGAAAGCGGTCAGGGAACATTGATCAGTTTGCCAGTGCTGTAAGAAAGATTTTGACTGATCACAGGATTCCCTTTGTAATAAATATTTCCTCTGTAATAAAGTATCGCATTCAGGTCCCCGGTAACATGCACATAAGTGTCTGCCAGTCCACCGTATTCAATTACCATTTTCTTTACCGTGAAATCGCTCATATCTGCCATGCCACGTGCATTGGTATAGGTAAAACAGGTTTCGCTCTTTCCGTGTAATTTAATACCAGCGCTTTCAAGCATAATGTAAGCGCCCGTGAAATAGTTATCCAGCGTTAATTCAATATTGCCTGCGCCGGTAAAGGATTCAATATTGAGATGTTCCAGTTTGAGGGTATCTGTATTGGTTACATTACCGCTACCCTTGTAATCAATATTCCTGAGATCCTGGAAGTATACATGCACATATACTGTTTCATCCGGGTTACGGATCCAGCCACAGTCGCCATCATTTTTAATAGTAAGGATATTGCCATTGATAACAGAGGTGATATTGGGTTCAATATTTTTTGGAGCTGTGATTTCAATTTTGTTTAGGGTGCTTTGAGTTAGCACTACGTTGATCTTGCTATCAAGTACCAGTTCATTAAAGGGATTAAGGTTACGGGTGATGGTGGTTACAGCGCCGGCATTTCCCACGCAGCCAGGTTTTTTACAGGCAGAAATAAAAATAGCAAGTACAGAACTGAATAGTATAAATTTTTTACTCCTCATGTATTAAAAAATATATCCGATACCGGTATGAATGAAATCAGCCTGTCCCATGTGGCTCTTTAATAATAGTTCAGCACTTAAATGCCTGGTGAATCCATATCGTAAACCGAATTGCTGGAACAGGAAAGGTGATTTTGCCCTGTTGTAAATATATACTCCCAGTTGCACAGGTACGCTTAGCCGCCCAAAGAAATGCTCATAGGATCCATAACTTCCGATCTGTAATTTCTTTTGTCCGCGCTTTTCATAAGAAGGATTTTCCAGCGGGAAAAAATCCAATGACCGGTTATAGGTAAACATTGCACCCAATCCTAAAGAATAGTTGCGTTTAATTCTATAGCTGGCTTCTGCCTGTAGTACATTAATGGCGTAATAATTACCGCCGATCCATGGGGCCTGCTTAAGACTCATGGAAGTGAAGGCCTGGTACCGGAAGGATTTTTTAAAATCGCTCTTAACCGTTCTTTCTACTTTCATGGGTTCACCAAACCCATAACGCATTCCGGCAAAGATGCTGGGAGTATTAATTCCCAGATTAGGAAGGGTTGTACCGCCATTGGAGAGATGCAGGAAGTTTAGTCCGGCACTCAGGCCAAACCTTTTGGACAGCATGATCTCGTTTTGAAAAGCGAAATGGATAAAAGCATTCAGTCTGGTTCCTATCAGTGTATTCTTGGGATTGGTATTTATGTCAAAAGGTTTACTTACCCATCCAGGGCCTGTGCCTGCCAGAATACTTCCGGTATAACGATTTGATTTGATAACCGGAAGATTAAGCCAGACATAAACTGAGCTCATACGGCCGATATACTGCCGGCTGCCGGTGTTTCCATAAAGAAAACTGATTCCCCATTGAGGATAACCGTGACTGATCTCCCAATCACTCTTGCCTTTTGTCTGGAACTGAAAAAAAACCTCACCATAGG
>CAMLGP010000420.1 GCA_946479535.1 uncultured Bacteroidota bacterium | reverse complement strand
GAAACCAGCTCCAAGAACAGCAGCCACAATTACCTGGATGATATAACTGCCGCTGCCCGGATCTACATATAATAAATGATGGATCATTACAGGTAACTAAGATTTGTTTTAGGAGTCAGGGTAAGAAGGGTCTCATACATAAGCCAGATGGTATTATCGATATCATCCCTGTGCAGCATTTCAACCGTTGTGTGCATATAGCGAAGTGGGATAGAAATTAAAACAGAAGGGCAACCATCATTTGCATAAGCAAAAGAATCAGTATCGGTGCCAGTGCTGCGGCTAAGTGCACGCCATTGAACAGGGATCTTATTATCATTTGCCACTTTTTCAACAATTCCTAATAACTTATTATGTACTGCCGGAGCATAGGAAAGGGAAGGACCCTTTCCACAAACCACTTCTCCTTCAATATTCTTATTGATCATTGGTGTAGTGGTATCATGTGTAACATCTGTAACAATGGCAATATTGGGTTTGATCCTCCGGGCTATCATTTCTGCGCCACGCAAACCAATTTCTTCCTGCACAGCATTTACTATGTGCAAACCATAAGGAAGCTTCTTTTTATTTTCATTAAGCAGCCGGGCCACTTCGGCGATCATATAACCTCCGATCCTGTTATCAAACGCGCGTCCTACAAGGTTGCCATTGGCCAGTTCATCAAATCCATCCTGGTAAGTAACAACAGCACCAATATGTATACCCAGTGCTTCCACATCTTTGCGATTACGTGCTCCACAATCCAGCCATAGATTATCCGTCTTTGGCTGTGTTTCTTTTGAATCAGCACCATGTCTTGTATGAATGGCAGGCCACCCAAATACTGCTTTAACCGGGCCTTTTTTGCCATGGATGAAAACTCTTGAGGCGGGTGCAGTCTGGTGGTCCACCCCTCCATTTCTTTTCAGGTAAATCAAACCTTCAGGGTTCACATAGTTCACAAACCAGCTGATCTCATCAGCATGGGCTTCTATGACTATTTTAAAGGGATTGCTTTCATTAATTACACCAACTGCAGTTCCGTATGGATCTATGTAATAATTATCAACATAACGTTTAATGTAATCCAGCCAGAGTTTCTGGCCCCAGGTCTCAAAACCAACAGGAGAGGCATTGTTGATGTAATTGCGTAAGAACTCGAAAGATTTTTTTGTAATTGTTGTTTTCCTGCTTGCTGCGGATTTTGCCATGGGGTGAATTTTTGGATTGGCAAAAGTAACACAATATGAGCATATTAGATTATCGGATCAGGGTTACCAGGCCTTTCTGGAAATAGACCTTACCAGTATAATCAACCGCCTTTACGATCCATACATAAGTATTCGTTCCCTGATCACGACCTCCAACCCTGCCATCCCAACCATGTTCATTGGTTGAAGTAGTAAAGACCATATCTCCCCACCGGTTATATATGCTGAAATATTCTATTTTTTTCATGCCTACCGCTATCGGTTTTACCACATCATTCCTGCCATCATTATTGGGTGTGAAAGCAGTAGGTACAAAAACAGTAGGTAGCGTTGCAAAGACTTTTATATTCAGGCCTGCTGTATCTGAACATCCTGCTTCATTAAATACCTGCACCCTGTAATGCAAACCGGTTGAACCTTCAGCAAATAAGGCAATGGGGTTGGGAATATTTGCTGCGGATAGTGCTGCTGGCGGGGACCATTGATATCGAATACCACCTGTTGCTGTCAATTGCAAAGGCTGGTTAATAATGACAACCGTATCTCTTCCTGCGAATGGAAATATTTTGGGCAGCATTGTTACCATTATGGTATCACGCGAAGGTTTGGGACAACCGCTCACTGAATTGAACGTAGTCAGAATGTAATTGGTTACATCCAATACCGGTGTGGCTACCGGGCTCAGTAATGTAGCATTATTTAATGTTGTGGCCGGTGACCATTGCCAGGAATTTCCATCTGTTAAGCCATGCAATTGGGCACTGGTATGATAACAGATCATAGTATCAGCTCCGGCATTGACCAGGGGATAAGGAATAGTTGACACCCTTATATCTCTTCTGGCAAAGCACCCTCCAATGATTGCAGTGACCTGGTAGGTTGTATTTTGGACTGGTGTTACTACCAATGGATCTTTTAATCCAGGGGTAAGTACCTGAGGAGCAGGAAGCCAGTTGTATTGCAATCCATCAGAATTGACCCTTAAACGGATTGTATCACCGCGGCAAATAGTAGTATCACCCATCTGGTTTAACGTCACAAAATTCACAACCCTCACCATTAAGTAATCCCTGTTCCGGCATCCTTCGGTTTCCAGATCAACATAATATTTGGTAGTTACCGGAGGAGCCACCGTTGGCGTACCTGTTGCTGCATTGACCATATTTACCGGGGGAGACCATTGGAAATTACCCGTGCCACTTGCCTGTAACTGTACACGATCATTAATACAGATCAGTGTATCCCGGAATCCAAGTGTGATGGGTGGCTTATCAATAATAGTGGTTGATTTATACACGGTGTCACGACAGCCATCAGAAGTTGTCACAATCAACCGGATATCTTTTATTCCCATGCCGGGATAGGTATATACCGGGTTTTGCAGACCAGACACGTCAAGTGTAGTTGTGGGTTCACCAAAATCCCATTTCCAGGAATTGACTGTTCCGGAAAGAAGCGTTGTTCGATCAGTAAAGGTTGTGGGTTTGGTGATGCAAATGCCTCTCGTATCAAAATCTGGTACCAGGCCAGGGAATACAAATACCTGGCTAAAAGTTGTATCAGAACATTGCGCGTTCCTGTTTACGATCAGGCGGATGGAATATTTGCCATTGACGGGGAAGGTATAATTGAAATTAAAACTGGTTGAAGTAAAAATAGAATTGCCACCCGGATCATATACTTCCCAATCCTGTGAAACTATCAATGGGCTGGTAGCATTATTCCTGATCGTGGCAGTTCTTGTATTACCGCAAAGCATATAATCTGGTTCCAGCAGCGCTGCAGCAATACTACAATCTGCGATATTGACCTGGAGGTCCTTGCGCTGAACGGCAATCACCTGTCCATTCCTGATCTCTTCAGCAGAAACCGTCACCACATAAACTCCCGCATCAGGTGCAACACCAGTAATAAGCCCTGTAGCAGGGTTTATTTTTACCTGGTCCCCCAGTGGCTTTGTTCCATCAAAATCTCCGCCACCATAGGGAACAGCTGGGAAGGGAGGCGCACCTGTTGGGGTTCCATTGGTACCGCCATTTGTGCTGGCATAGGCATCACTGAAAGAATAACGGATCTCGTCACCATCAGCATCACTGGCTGCAAAACTGTAGGAGAAATAGTTGCCTGCGCAAACAACAACAAGGTCACTCCCTGTAAATACCGCACTATTGTTTTTGGGGCCGTCATTAGTTACTCCGGTACCAGGTATTTCACAGGTATAGGTTGCTCCCACCTGGGCGCCATTGAGATTGGTTATTCCTCTTATCCTGTAATTCACCTGGCTGCCCATAATATATCCACTGGCGGAAGCGGGAAGTGCAATACTGAAATTATAATAGGCAATTTCATAGCACACAGTAGGAGGGTTACTGATACAGGGATCAAAATTGGTTATCTGGATCACTTCCCGGTTGCTGATGGGCGTGCTTACATCCTGGATGCGGTTTCCACTTCCCTTTTCAAATATGGAAATAACAGCAGGGTCTGGGAACATACGCCCGGAATTGCATCTCATGAATAATTTAAGTGTAACAGAATAGTTATAGGTCCCGCCTGTATTAGAAATTAAAGTATAAAACATTTCCCCACCTGTAATGTGATCCGCATTCGCAACAGCTGAAAGAATGCAACTAAGCAGTATTAAAAAAACTCTTCTCATAACCCGCAATCAATCCGGTTTAGCGATCTGTATA
>CAMLGP010000419.1 GCA_946479535.1 uncultured Bacteroidota bacterium | reverse complement strand
TATTTCCTGAACTGTTTTATAGAAGGAACAACCGATTTCATTTTTGGTCCGGCTGCAGCCCTTTTCGATAGCTGTACCATCCGTTGCAAATCCAACTCTTTTATTACTGCGGCCAGTACCCCAAAAGACAAACTGGTGGGCTTTGTATTCAGGGATTGTAAAATATATGTTGATTCAGGCGTTACCAAAGTGTATCTTGGCCGGCCGTGGAGGGGATATTCAAAAACTGTTTTTCTTCATTGCGAATTACCCAAAGAAATTGCTCCTGAAGGATGGAACAATTGGGGCAATCCTGATAATGAAAAAACTGCTTTCTATGCAGAGTACAGGAATTTTGGAGAAGGAGCATCTAAAGATAAGCGGGCCGGATGGAGCCGGCAACTAACAGATAAGGAAGCAAAAGATTTGATTGATAACCAGTTTATAAAACCGCGTAACTGGATACTTGAAATAGCCACGAAGAAAACACCATTCAAACCATAAATTGCTAAACATGAAAACCTGGCTTTTTTCATTACTAATATTATTTTCCCTTCAATCTATGGCACAATTAAAACCAGTAGGCTCAGGTGCATTTCATTGGGCTGATCTCCCCGTAACAAAAGGTAATCAGCGTGAAGGCCGTAAAATAGCCGAAGGCACCAGTCCTGAATTTGAGTATTTGGAAATACATGCTACCACACAGGAAAAAGGCGCCAAACCCAGTCCGCCGCATACCCAGACAGATAAGGAAGAATTGCTCATCATCAGGGAAGGAAAAATGAAGGTTAAGATTGGTAACAAATCAGCAGTACTGGGTGCCGGAGGTGTAATATTGATACCTCCACACGAAGAACAGGTTTTTGAAAATATTGGAGATGGACCGCTTACCTATTACGTTTTTATTTTCAAATCTAAAAAACCAATGGATCTGGAAAGAAGCCAGAAAGCAGGTGGGGCCCTGTTGCTGAATAAGGATTCCCTGGAATTCAAAAGATCAGAAAAGGGTGGTGGAAGGGCCTATTTCAATCGACCTACGGCCATGACTGAAAATTTTGAAATGCATGTCACCCAGCTTGACCATAAAGGTCCAAGTCATGCCCCTCACCAGCATATAGACACAGAAGTAATATTAATTATAGAAGGTAATACTACCATGACCATTGATGGCAGGGACTATAAAGCCGGTCCTGGCGATATGTATATAATGGAAAGCGGAAAGATGCACGGTATCAGCAATGCAGAGGATAAGACCTGCAGCTATTTCGCTTTTAAATGGCGTTAAATTAGTAGGCACAAAAAATCCCGGCCTGGCCGGGATCTTATTCCAAACACACATTTCACACGCTTATCAATTTAAATTTTATAGTTTCCGCGCTCCTTCTACTGTCCCTTTGAATAGTGGAGCATCCAGTTTATTATTTCCGGTTTTTATCTCTGTATTTTCTCTGAATGCTTCAGTTGACTGAGTTCTGAATGCACCCGTAGAGGTATAATTTAATACACTATGCAAAGCGGATTCACTGGCATCGCCCCAATCTTTGTCAAGGCCATCGGCTACTGCATTATCCAATGGCAAACCGGCAAAATAATTGCCCTCACCATTTTTATTGGTGGAGCGGAAAGAAACCGGGAAGATATACCAGTCGCCCACCGGAACCGGGAAGAACCCTACCGGTTTTCCATAGGTCTTGGAAGGTCCCACCAGCACAACATTCATAAAAGGTTTCAGGTTATTGATCACCAGTTCACTGGCAGATGCAGTGTTGCTGCTGACAATAAAGAAAATCCGGTTTAGGCTAAGCCCACCTTTCTTCTGGAAATTGGTGGTCTCATTAAATTCTGTGTATTTATCATTGTACTGCTGTTTCATCATCACCTGGCCATTTGCAGCTGCATTTACAAGGTAATCTGCCAGCTTTTCCTGTACGGTTACATAACCTCCGCCATTATAGCGCAGATCAACTGCCAGTTCATCAATACCCTGGCTTGAGAATTTAGAGAACACGCGCTGAAACTCATTATATATTTCCGTAGTGTCTCCAAGGAAAGAATTGAAAACCAGGTAACCAACTTTCTTTGAGCCTGCAGTATAAACAGAATCAAGGAATATGGGATGCTCCTGGTAAGTAGCGGCATTCAGATTCATGTCAACTGATGAACCATCCGGCTTTTGGAAAGTAAAACTGGTTGCCTGACTATTATAAACACCATTCACAATGAAATCAGCATTACCAGTAGTGATATTGGAGTTATTATTGATTTTTGTGATCCTCCATCCTCTGCGAATACCGGCCAGTCCGGCAGGAGAAGATCTTTCAACATAACGAACTCGCAGATCGCCTTCTGCCCGGAAGAACACGTTGAGGCCAAAATCTTTTGCGGCACCAGAACTGAGGTTATCCCATTCCTGCTGTTTCATGGCAAAGCTCCATCTGTCAACCGGCTGTGTAAACCCGGGTTCCGTACTATAGGCGCGGATAGCAGTCATGATCTTGTCTGGGTCATCATAACTGCGGCCATCAAATGTTGACGGTATTTGTGAATACCAGAGATAGAGGTCCTGTGAATAGAGAACAGTTGTGTCCTTGTATTTATCCGCCACATCGGCAGAAGGTTGGGGAGGAGGGTCTCCCTGGTGGTCATTTTTTTTGCAGGCAAACAAAAAGCACAGGCTCGCCAGCAGAGCCATTTTCGATTGCGTCACGGATGTAATTTTTTAATGAAGATGATTGTTAGGAATAGTAACGGAGGGAATTGCAAAAAAGTTTCCAGTTTTTTTAGCAAAGGTTTATTTTAACAAATGCAATGTCACTTTATTGTAAACGAATCATTGCCTGATTAATAAATAGTAGTTGAGCCTAATATCAGGTTCAGGCCTGACAAAATAAATAGATATAACACTACTCGTAACTTCTGAATTCCATTAACGAATCATTGCGCACTATTTTTTTATTAACAGTATCAAATAGTAACACAATGGCACGGAATATGGAATATAAAACTCCCCTCCAAAACCCCTCCTTACTTATGGAATCAATTGCAACAATACCTGTAATCGGAATAGAATCGTACCGGAAACCACATAGGTTATATGTAAAGGATAAAGAGACTCCCAAACCTAAGCGTAAACCCAAACCGGCATACCCTAAAATATTAATGCCGGAACAACCTGTAGGTTATATCCGGCAGAGGGAAAATGATTGTCTATGAAGGTCTGGCTGTTATCAGGGTTTATCCTGATGTTCTACTTCTTTTTCTTCGTCGCCAGTTTTGCATTTATCCAGCCATTCCTTTATTAATGCATGGTATAATGATTTGTGAGGAGGTAACTTCAGCCGGATCCTGGCAACTAACTTATCTTCTTCTGAGCCATAAAAACTCCTGGCATAGGCATTGGCATCAATCATATTTTCATTCCATTCTATCTGCTTCTTGCTTAATACCCGATTGCTCATGTCAGGCACCTTGGAAATTACAGTCTTATCGTAGTAGGTTTTGTAAACGATATCACCGGCAACTTTGCCGGATGCTCCTTTAACTAGCGGGTTGTTTTTAATTCTGGCCATATTACTTTACTATTATCTTCCCCTAATCTATATAGAATTTTCCATATAACCTACTTATATATTCCATAAAACCTCCATTTTTAAACGGTAGATGAATACAGGATATATGGAAGACAAACGGAGGATACACGGAAGATGGTCTAATGATAACCTGACCAGTAAAGGAAGGTTAAGCCGCTTTTCCATTTTGGCTCTTACCACTAAATCCCTCAATTTTAGAGTAAAATAGAGGAAGCGGCAGGCGGAAAGTGTCACCATAGTCCCAAACAGACATATATGAAATATTTTCAATTATTGGAGCTGATCAGGCAGGAAATGACCAGATTTTTTAAGGCTAAC
>CAMLGP010000418.1 GCA_946479535.1 uncultured Bacteroidota bacterium | reverse complement strand
GCATGTGGCAGAATCGAATGGCGTACTTGTGGCGATCAGTAATAGAGGGATAATAAGATCGACCGATAATGGCGAAAACTGGACGGTGGTGATGAGTGAGGGCGGCGTGGCCTGGGATGTTAAACCGTTCAAAGGTGGATTTGTTGCTATCACCTCCAGTTCAGAGTCAAGTACCAGGAGGCTAAGCACATCCCACGACGAGGGTAAAACATGGCAGCCAATTGAAGCCAGCATTCAGGACAAAGGACTTGCTGATTCAATTTGGCAGACCTGGAATGATCGTTATTTTGCACAACGCTTCATGACTTCAATAACCCAGGTTGGTGAAAACTTCTTATGTGCTCATCGTGACGGCATTTTCAGATCATCAGACAAGGGAAAAACATGGAAATTATTACTTCCTTCTGTAGAAGGTAAGGCCTTCAATATATTTGTTTCAGGTAAAGTCATCTATGCTACCATACCCGGCAAGGGTGGATGTTGAAAACCCGGATTAATGTGAGGAAAACGGTAACTCTGATTATCCATTGCGAATGTCAGGTGGTTTTTCATCTACACCTGTTTTTGTAGGCACTCCCAATATTTTATCAAAAGCTGCACGCATCATCCATGCTTTCTCAATATCGGAGTAGTCGCCATGACTTTTTTCAATAGTGGCTTTCAACAGTTTTTCAACTTCGTTGCAGCTCTTTCCATATTCATACAGGATCTTATAAGCTGCCCATTCATAAATGCGGTAACAACCATTATGCAACCCTGCATTGTAGATGGGAGCTCCCAGGGAAATGGCGTCATCTATAATTTTGAATATCTCTGTATTTTTAAGGCAATTGCCGGGAAGCGTATCCCCCATCGTGCTATTATTGGTGGAAGGTGCACTATTTCCATAAGCAGATTGCTGATATAGAAGAAAAATAGAAATTAACAGGGGGATACAGAAAGATCTTTGTTGTTTTTGTGGCATTTATGATCTTTTAAATGTGGCTGGATCGGGTATTCTTTACTGGTATATTCACTAAAGTTAAATAATTCTCTTTGAATGGTATACCAGGCAGGTTGAGGCCATTGCCAGAACTTTCGGGGAGGTCATGCCCTTTAAAATTATGCTTTTCATACTCTTATTATTGATATATTTAGTGTAACGATCGCACTTTGCCATATTTCATTGATTCAAGTAGCCAATAGTCAATAATATGGAAGAAGTGCGCCTTTCTTTATCAGATAGCAATAAGAACTGGAAAAAATGGGGCCCCTATGTTTCCGAACGTCAGTGGGGCACCGTAAGAGAAGATTACAGTGCCGAAGGAAATGCCTGGAATTTTATTAATCATGATCTTGCCCGCAGCTATGCATATAGATGGGGTGAAGATGGTATTGCCGGCTTTTGTGATAGCGAGCAGGTATTGTGCCTTGCGCCTGCGTTCTGGAATGGCAATGACGCCATTATAAAAGAAAGACTTTTTGGCCTTACAAATGGAGAGGGTAATCACGGGGAAGATGTAAAAGAACTGTATTTTCATCTGGATTCTTCTCCCACGCATTCTTACTGCAAATTTTTATACAAATATCCGCAAAAGGCATTTCCTTATCTCGAGTTACTGCAGAAAAACAAAACGAGTCGCCTGCAACCGGAGTATGAGTTGCTGGACACTGGCATTTTCAAAGACAATCGCTACTTTGATTGTTACATTGAGTACGCAAAAGCCGGTATAAACGACATTCTCATGCGCATCCAGGTGTATAACCGGGGGCCTGAAGAAGCTGAAATACATGTGATCCCCCATCTTTGGTTTCGTAATTTCTGGAAACACAATGCCAGGTTCAGTAAACCTTCAATTATTGCAGCCTCGGAAGATTGCCTGCAAGCCAGTTCTAGTCGCAATGGCATTTTTTTCTTTTATCATGATGGTGGCGAGCAGCTATTTTGTGATAATGAAACCAATAATGTAAGGATGTACAACCGGCCCAATGATGCTGCTTTTGTAAAGGATGGGATCAATGACTATGTTGTTCATAAACAGAATACCATCAACCCCGGAAAAGAAGGTACAAAGTCCGCTATTTGGCTAAAAGAAACTATTGCTTCGGGAGATTTGAAAACATTCACCTTAAGGCTCAGCAAGGCAAAACTGGATGATCCATGGACTGACTTTGATGAAATATTTACAAAGCGCATGGCAGAAACAGATCAATACTATAATAATCTTACTCCTGCAAAATTATCGAAAAAGCACAAGGCATTGCTGCGTAGCTCCCTGAGTGGATTGCTTTGGACGAAACAATTTTATTATCTCGATGTATTCAAATGGCTGTTTGGTGAGCCAAATGAAACTCCTCCTTTCCGATATCACAAACGGAATTTCGAATGGCAGCACCTTACCTGCAGGAATATTATTGCCATGCCCGATAAATGGGAGTATCCCTGGTTTGCTGCCTGGGATCTTGCCTTTCATGCCGCCACGTTTGTGCACATGGATCCCTTTTTTGCAAAACAACAACTGTTGGTGGTGTTGCGTGAATATTACATGCACCCCAACGGGCAGATACCCGCTTACGAATGGAATTTCAGCGATGTCAATCCGCCTGTACATGCATGGAGTGTATGGTATGTTTTTGAGGCAGATAAGAAAAAAACGGGAGTGGCGGACTGGGATTTCCTGGAAAGATCTTTCCAGAAGTTGCTGATGAACTTTACCTGGTGGGTCAATCAGAAAGATTCGAACGGTACAGATATTTTCGAAGGAGGATTCCTTGGCCTGGATAATATTGGGGTATTTGACAGGAACCTCATGCCTCAGGGAATTAAAAAATTACAACAGGCCGATGCTACCAGTTGGATGGCGATGTATGCCATAAATATGTTGCGGATCTCGCTGGAACTGGCACAGCATAATCTTGCTTATGAAGAATCGGCGGCAAAATTTTTCCGGCATTTCCTGAATATAGGTTGGGCCATGCACCATATTGGTAAAAAAGATATTTCCCTTTGGGATGAACAGGATGCCTTTTATTATGATGCCATCCAGTTTGAAAATGGCGCCAGCCAGCGGCTGAAGATCCGCTCCCTGGTAGGGATCATTCCTTTACTGGCTGCAGAGATCATGAATAAAAGCATTTTTGAAAAGTTGCAACAATTCAATAAACGCTTACAGGTCATCAAGTACACCCGGCCTGATCTGACGAGGATCATTTCAGATATAGAAATAAAAAATAAAGACGGCAATTATTTATTTGCTATCATGGTAGGGGACAGGTTGGAGCATTTGCTGAAAAGATTGCTGGATGAGGCTGAGTTTTTATCTGACTATGGCATCCGTTCTCTTTCAAAATGCTACCATGACAATCCTTATGTATTCGGATACCAGGGGAATAATTACACAGTTCAATATGAACCGGGAGAAAGTTGCAGTTCCATGTTTGGAGGAAATTCCAACTGGCGGGGGCCCATTTGGCTGCCATTGAATTACCTGATCATACACGCTCTTCGAAAATATCATGATTATTATGGCGATACTCACAAGTTTGAATTCCCGGCCCGGTCAGGAACCAAAATGACACTCAGGCAAATTGCCAACCAGCTCACTAAAAGACTTCTAAATATTTTTGAAAAGAATGAAGAAGATAAATATCAATACCATGCAAGCCATCAGGCCGAGTGGAAAGACAATCACTTCAAAGACCATCACCTGTTCTATGAGTTTTTTCACGGCGATACGGGGCAGGGCCTCGGAGCTTCTCACCAAACGGGTTGGACAGCCTTGCTGGCGAATTTATTAATAGAGATGGATGAAGAGTAAAAGGCAACTCTAAACAGAATTGCCTTTAATCATTTTGTGCCCGGGACTGGAATCGAACCAGCACATCCTTGCGAACGGCAGATTTTGAGTC
>CAMLGP010000417.1 GCA_946479535.1 uncultured Bacteroidota bacterium | reverse complement strand
AGATTGAGTGGATCCTTCATCAGAAGCTTAAGGAAAGCGGAAGGGTGAAGGATCCTGCTGCTAAAAGTGGCGGTAAAAAGAATTAGGTTGTTGTCTGTAGGGTTCGTGAGACACGAACCACGGCATGTGGTTTTTTCGCAACGCCAGGGTTCGTGTCTCACGAACCCTGATCTGGGATAGTTTATTGTGCTTCTTCCATTTCTTCCCTGATCTCCGGACTGATCTTCACCAGCACTTTATCAATGCGGTGACCGTCCATATCGATTACTTCAAATTTGAATCCTTTCCAGTCGAACTTTTCACCAGCCTTCGGAATATGTTCCAGTTCATGAAGAACGAAACCGGCAAATGTGTCGAAGTTCTGTTCACCTTCATTCATCCAGTCCGTTTTTTCAAATTTCGCAAGGAAATCATAAAAAGGTATCTGTCCATCAACCAGGAATGAGCCATCTTCCCGTTCAATGATCTCGTAATCTTCAACATCTGGCTGAGGCATATCACCCACGATGGCCTCCAGGATATCATTCAGTGTTATCATCCCCAATATGCTACCATATTCATCAACAATAAAACAGGAATGCGTTTTAGTCTGTTTGAATTTCTCCAGTAACTGGTAAGGCGAGTTATTATCCGGGATAAATAGAGCAGGCTCCATGATATCTTTGAATAATAAATGATCCGGGCTTATATAGAGGTCTTTGATGGATACAACGCCTTTGATATTATCAATTGTTCCGTCGCATATGGGATAAACTGAATGAGGTTCACTGAGTATTTTTTCCTTTATTTTTTCTTCAGAATCATCCAGGTTGAACCAGATGATATCACTGCGATGCGTCATCAATGAAGTGGTGTTACGATCTCCCAGGTGAAATACCCGGTTAATGATCTCCTGTTCTGCTTCATCAATGGTACCTGCTTCAGCGCCTTCAGTGATCATGGTCTTGATCTCTTCCTCTGTTACGGCATCATCTGTTGCGCGCCTGATATTGAAAATTTTAAAGAAAAGGTTACTCACTTTGTTCAGTATCCAAACAATGGGATGGGTGAATTTCGCAAAAAGGTTCATAGGGCCAGCAACCAGCTTTGCGATCTTTTCTGCACGGAGCAATCCGATTCGTTTAGGTATCAGTTCACCAAATATGATGGAGAGAAAAGTGACAATAATAACAATGATGGTAGTGGCGATGGTATTCTGATAGGGTGCCAGGACCTCTATTTTACCAATGCTGGGTGCCAGCAGTTTACTGAACCGTTCACCAGAATAAACACCCGTTAAAATGGAGATCAGTGTGATACCGATCTGAGCAGCAGATAAAAATATTTCAGGGTTTTGGGAAAGTTCCAGCGCATTTTTGGCGCTCTGGTCTCCTTTTTCGGCCTGACTTTCCAGTCGGGACTTCCTGGCGGATACTAGGGCGATTTCCGACATCGTAAATAAACCATTAATCAAAATGAGAAAGCCCAGAATGAATAGTTCCATCAGGAAATCGGGGTTGTTGATTGGTTCTCGAAGATAACGAATCTGTAACGGTTATTGAATAGCTTTCCGGTAAGGGTTCCTGCCAGTATTCCAAGCAATGATCCTGCCAATACGTCAAACGGATAATGCACACCTACATACACTTGTGAAAAAGCAATTATTGCCGCCCAGACAAATCCAATTGAGGCCCATTTCTTCATTACAGGGTACATGGTGATGTAAAAAAAAGTGGCCAGACCAAAATGATTGGCTGCATGATTTGAAATGAAACTGAATCCACCCGAACAATATTCCACAAGCAGGCGGACACGATAATGGAATTCCGGATCAGCACAGGGCCGTGGGCGCATAATATTATGCTTAAATATATAGGTTCCTGTCATATCTGTGAGGGCAGCAGTAGCTGTAAAGAAGAGTGCCCACCAAAAACCTTTGGATTTGAAATTTAATACAACAAATACCCCTAAAAACAGATAGAGAGGTGCCCAATTGATGGAAACACGCATAAAAGGCATCATCGCATCAAACAGGGGATTGGCCATACCACTGTTCACTTTGATGAAAAGCCACTGATCAAACTGCTCCAGTTTTTGCAAAAGACCTGATTCCAGAAAAAACATACCTTCAAAAATAAAGATTAACACTATTCTGTTGACTAAACCACAGAATTGTTTTTCTTTTGCAGTCCAAATTCCTCTTAATATAAAGGCTATAAAAAGTTAATGCTCAGAAGGTATAAAATACCTAAAACCATTATGTGGGTGATCAATCTGTTTCTGATCTTCCTGCTGATATTTACCCTTTTCCGCTTTGCAACCTACTTTGCCTTCAGGCCCAAAAACTTCTCCTTTCTGGACCTGCTGCCTTCCTTCCTGATGGGAGTGCAGTATGATCTGCGGTGGATTGCCATCATTATTTTACCCGTAGTGGTAATTAGTATGTTCCCAAACTTTTCTCCCTTTTATTCAGCCCGCAACAAAAAATGGTGGACCTGGTACCTGGCCATCATTACTTTTATTGTATTCTTTTTCTTTGCTGCCGATTTTGGTAGTTTTTCCTATAACCGTACCAGACTGGATGCAGGGGCTATGAACTTTGCCGAAGATTTCAATACGTCTTTCCGCATGATGTGGCAAACCTATCCTATGATCTGGTTAATTCTTGGTTTGCTGGTAGCTGTATGGTTCTTCCGCTGGATGTATCATAAAAGCCACTGGAGGGTAATCAATCAGACAGATGGACTGGGAATCCCTTACCGTCGTAAATTCTTTATTATTTCTGCATTGATACTGGGCGCTTTTATGTACGGCCGATTTGCATGGACTCCCCTGACCTGGAAACAGTGCTTTGTTTTCCAGGATAATTTCAAATCTTACCTGGCATTAAATCCCCTGCAGAATTTTTTTACAACGCTGAAGTTCCGCCGTCCTGAATTCAATGAACAAAAGGCCAGGCATGCATTTCCTCTCATGAAGGAGATGTTGCAATTGCCGGCTGAAAATGGTTTTACCTATCATCGTATTGTGCTGCCTGGGAGTAATGCGTTGGAAAGCAGACCGAATATTGTGCTGGTGATGTGTGAATCCTTTAGCATGTACAAGAGCAGTATGAGTGGAAACCCACTTAATACCACACCCTTCTTTGATTCATTGCGGCAAAAGGGAATATTTTTTGAACGCTGTTTTTCTCCGCATTTCTCCACTGCACGAGGGCTGTTTGCAATACTCACCGGTATTCCGGACGCTCAAATGTTTAAATTCTCAACTCGTAATCCACTGGCACTTTCACAGCATACCATTATAAACAATTTTGAAGGTTACAGCAAACTCTATTTCCTGGGTGGCAACCCGGAATTCAACAATTTCAAAGGCCTGCTGGATAATATTCATGGCCTGCAAATGCATACAGAAGCCAGCTTTACTGCTCCCAGGATCAATGTTTGGGGTATTAGCGATAAAGACCTGTTCCTGGATGCTAATTCTATTTTTAAGAAACAGACTCAGCCCTTTTTTGCGATCATTCAGACTTCTGATAACCATCGCCCCTATATGATCCCTTCAACTGATACTGATTTTGTAAGGTCAGCGGTCCCGGATGAACAATTACAGAAATATGGTTTTGAGTCGATCGGTGAATACAATTCTTTCCGTTATTCCGATTATTCCTTCCGCAAGTTCATAGAAGCGGCCATGAAAGAAGATTATTTTCACAATACGGTATTTGTATTTGTAGGAGATCATGGTGTTGCGGGGAATGCTGAAGCAATGTATCCTTCTGCATGGACAGACCAGCGACTTACTGATGAACATGTACCTCTTCTTTTTTATGCACCTTATTTACTGGAGCCCCAAAAGCATGGTGAAGTAGTGTCTCAGATTGATGTGTTACCGACTATTGCTGGTCTGGT
>CAMLGP010000416.1 GCA_946479535.1 uncultured Bacteroidota bacterium | reverse complement strand
CTCATGCGCAGCCGCAACCGGTATGATTTTGACGATATGATCAACTGGGTGATCAAGGCCTTCCAGGAAAACAAAAACCTGCTCTCAAATTACCAGGAACGATACCTGTATATACTGGTTGATGAATACCAGGATACCAGTGGTACCCAAAACCTGCTGGTAAAACTGCTGATCAGTTACTGGGACAAGCCCAATGTGTTTGTAGTTGGCGATGATGATCAGAGTATCTACCGGTTCCAGGGCGCTAACGTGGAAAACATGCTGTTATTCGCGGATAATTATAAGGCGGATCTACTGACCGTTGTATTGACCAGTAATTATCGATCCACACAGCCGATACTGGATATCTCCAAAACATTGATCAACCGCAATGCGGAAAGACTGGTAAATCAGTTACCCAACCTCAGCAAGGAACTGATTGCTTCACATCCTTCTGTAAAACAGCTTACCCATTTTCCTGTTTTACATGAATATGAAACACAGCGGCAGGAAATGATCGGCATTACCAAAGAAGTGCAAAGATTGATCGCCGAAGGAACTCTTGCCGGAAGGATCGGTGTGATCTATAAAGAAAACAGGTATGGGGAAGAACTGGCCGGTTATTTCAAATTGCTGGATATACCGGTTTATACCCGCCGCCATTTGAATATACTTGAACTGTCATTAGCTCAAAAGATCATTCTATTCCTGAAATACCTTGCTGCAGAGCATGATGTTTCTTATGGTGGGGATGAAATGCTGTTTGAGCTATTGCATTTCGACTGGTTTAAAATTCCTCCCATTGAGATCGCCAAGCTTAGCATTGAAAATGCTGAGAACAGAACGTCTGGAAAAAAGAGTTCATTAAGACAGCTCCTGCAGGATAAAGCAACAGCTCCTCCCAAAGATCTGTTCAGCCCACAACTGCAATCAGGATTATTGAAAGCAGCTACTATCATAGAACGATTGATCGCTGCGGTTCCCAATCTTACTCTTCAGCAGTTATTTGAATACCTTATTCGCGAAGCAGGTGTGTTGAATTCCATTATGGGAAGTATGGATAAACACTGGCAGCTTCAGATTCTGACAGGTTTATTTGATTTTGTAAGAGATGAAACGCATCGCCGCCCATTGATGACGCTGAGTGATCTGATCAAGCTGATTGAATTAATGGAATCGGAAGATATTCCACTTCCCCTTGTACAGGTTAGTGGTAGTGATAAAGGAGTGAACCTGATGACAGCTCACGGTTCAAAAGGACTGGAATTTGAATATGTATTTCTTGCGGGCTGTAATGCCTCCTTCTGGGAAAAGAAAAGAAAGCCAGGCGGTGGTTATAGTCTGCCGGATACAATGTTCTCTTCTCAACCCAAAAAAACTGACGATGAGGAGTTGCGCAGGCTGTTCTATGTAGCAGTTACCCGGGCAGAACAACACCTGATCATTTCATATAGCAGATTTAAGAATGATGGCAAAGAACTGGAACCGTCCATGTTCATCGCTGAAATACTGGACCAGCATAATCTGCCTATTATACCAGTTATTATAGACTCGGAAGTATTATCCTCCTTTACCATCCTGCATTTTGAAGAAGACAAAGCACCTGAAATTGAAAAGATAGAAGAGGAACTCATTACGCGACTGCTGGATAAATTTGTAATGAACGTGACGGCCTTGAATAATTATCTCAAATGTCCGCTTGAGTTCTATTATAAAAACCTGGTGCGCATTCCTTCTCCCAAGAATGAAAACACTGAGTTCGGTTCATCCGTTCACTATGCGCTGGAGCGGCTCTTCCGCAAAATGAAAGATGGTGGCAGGAATACCTTCTCTTCCAAAGAGGAATTTATTGCTGATTTCACCTGGTATATGAATCGCCACCGGGAGAGTTTTACCAGGGAACAGTTTGACCGGAGAATGGAATACGGTCTGGAAGTGTTAAGCAATTACTATGATAAATACATTAACAACTTCAACAAGATCGTGGTCATTGAGCATAATATCCGGAACGTGGTTGTCAGAAATGTACCGCTGAAAGGAAAGCTTGATAAACTGGAATTTGACGGCAAATCTGTTAACGTTGTTGATTACAAAACTGGTGACCCTGATAAAGCCAAACCCAAGATGCAGCCACCCAATGATAAAAATCCCGATGGAGGTGATTACTGGCGGCAGGCGGTTTTCTATAAGATACTGGTTGATAATTATGGACAAAAGGATTGGAAGGCTGTCAGCACTGAATTCGATTTTATTGAGCCCGATAAGAAGAAGAACTATCGCCGCGAAAAGCTGGTGATCTCACCTGCCGATATTACTACAGTTACCGAACAGATAGCAGCCACCTGGGATAAGATCCAGAAGCGCGATTTCTACACCGGCTGCGGAAAGCCTGATTGCCACTGGTGCAATTTTGTTAAAACGAATAACCTGGCGGTGGCCCTCCATGAGATAGAAGAGGAACCGGCGGAAGAATAGCCACTAGCTTCTAGCCACTAGACTTTAGTGCCCTGGATTTTCTAAATATTCCAGTTTTCATGCCATGGTTCATGCCTTGGTTCGTGCGCCATGGTTCATGCGCCATGGTTCGCGCGCCATGGTTCATGCGCCATGGTTCATGCGCCATGGTTCGTGTCTCACGAACCATGAATTTCATGGCTGTTGTGGTTCGTGAGACACGAACCACAACATGAGGCACAAACCACGGCAGGAGTCATGGACCATAGCAAAACAATCTGTCAGAAGCAAGACAGATTTAACGGAATTTTAAGATTGAATCTCCCCAAACAGCTTAAGTTTGCAACTCATAAATAGCCACAGAGAACCACAGAGATATTGAGAGAAGCACAGAGAAAAACTCTGTGGCTCTCGTTTTCTCTGTGCTTCTCTGTGGCCCTTCAAACTCATTATGCAGAAACCTGTTTTGATAAGGATCGTTATTCCCTTCTTATTGCTGGCACTCGTTCTTTCACAATTATTTCTTTATACAGGTTGTGCCAATATTGTTCCCCCTGAAGGCGGGGATAGAGATACATTACCACCCGTACTGGTTAAAGCTAATCCTGCCAATGAAACTCGCAATTTTACTACGGACCGTATCACTTTTACTTTTGATGAATATGTTGACCTGGAAAATTACCAGCAGAATGTGATCATTTCTCCGCTTCCCGTGAATATTCCAACGATGACCAGGAAGCTGAACACCATTACCATCAAATTGCGCGATAGCATTGAACAGAATACCACCTACTCGTTTAATTTCGGAAATTCCATTAAAGACGTTAACGAAGGAAATATCCTTAAAAATTTCGTTTACACTTTTTCAACCGGGCGTTATATTGATTCACTGGAATTTCATGGAAGAGTGGTACTGGCAGAAACCGGAGGAATAGATTCCACTCTTACTGTAATGCTCTACAAAGACATGGATGATTCTGCCGTTATCAACAAGCGTCCACGTTTCATTACAAAACTCGATCCCAATGGAGGCTTTACCTTCCATAATCTTCCGCCTGGAACTTTTCGCGTGTTTGCAATGAAAGAAGAAGGTAGCTACAAGTATCTAAGCACAAAACAATTATTTGCATTTGCTGATTCTGCCATACATGTTAATTCCAATACAGATTCAGTAAGGCTATATGCCTATGTGGCTGACACATCCAATCAGCGAACAACACCAGCCGTGGCTGCTCCCGCTGCACGAAACAACCGGGGAGAAACACCGGTAAAAAGATTAAAGTTCTCTACCAATCTGAGTGCGGGCAGGCAGGAACTCACCAATAAATTTGTAATGACCTTTGATACAAAACTGCGTACGTTTGATTCTACCAAAGTTCATTTTTCAACGGATACCACTTTCATTCCTGTCACCAATTATAGCTGGTTGCTGGATAGCAACCGGAGGGTATTAACCTTGGTC
>CAMLGP010000415.1 GCA_946479535.1 uncultured Bacteroidota bacterium | reverse complement strand
TGGGACAGCCAAGGATCTGGATGAGTATGAGCCGTGATGGTTTACTTCCTCCCATATTTCAGCGGATCCATCCAAAATTCAAGACCCCTTCTTTCGCAACCATTGTAACCGGCCTGGTTGTGGGAATTCCCATTTTATTTACCGACAAAACCTTTGTACTTGATTTTACCAGCATAGCAACTTTATTTGCATTTGTACTGGTTTGCGGTGGAGTGTTGCTGATTCCCAGGAAACAAAAAGTAGCGGGAAGATTCAATATGCCGCATATTAATGGACAGTTTATTTATCCGCTACTGGTTGTTCTTGCCATTACACTCATTCTGGTTTATGCCAAAGGTTATTTCTCTGATGCCTTTAATTTTGATTTCTCAGCTAATGAGGACTTCCAGGCAGGAAAAGCGAGTTTCATGGATGTGGCCACACCCAAAATTTCCATACTCCTCTTCTGGGGAATCTGCATAATACTCAGCATTGTCACATTTTTTAAAAAATACAGCCTCATTCCCCTTATGGGAGTGACAACCTGCCTTTATTTACTGACAGGAATGACTAAAAGCAACTGGGCCTGGTTTTTGGGTTGGCTGCTGATAGGCCTTGTTATTTATTTTCTCTATGGGTATAGGAAAAGCAAACTGGCAGGCAGCTCATCCTGATTTTGAATACAGATACGGCAAATGAAATATCAGATAGGAGATAAGGTCCTGATCCTTCATTCCAACGAAGAAGGAGAGATCATTGATTTCATCAATGACAAGATGGTTACTGTGGATGTAAAGGGGGTAAGGTTTCCTGTTTACATTGACCAGATCGATTTTCCCTATTTTAAACGATTTACCGAGAAAAAGCTTTTTCCAGTGAAGAAAGACAGGAAATATGTGGATGACATAAAGATAGAGAAAAGCAATGAACCCAAAGTGGCAGACGGTGTGTGGGTGACTTTCCTCCCTGTAATGACAACTGATGAGTTTGGGGATGATGTGGTTGAAACGTTGAAATTGCACCTGGTTAACAGAACCTATAATGCTTTTGAGTTTATCTATAAGCAGAACTTTTTTGGAAAGTCTGATTTTGAATTAAAGAACAGTATCAGTCCTTTCCAGGACTTTTACCTGCATGATCTGCCCTTTTCAGATCTGAATGATAATCCTTCTTTTGATTTTGATTTTATATTGACTCCCCCTGATAAGAATAAAGCGGATCATTACGAAGCATCTCTTAAATTAAAACCAAAGCAGTTATTTGCGCGCATTGAAGAGTTAAAGAAGAAGAATGAAGCTACTTTCTCTTACCGGCTTTTTGAGCAATACCCGGGGAGGCCTTATGAAGAACCAATTGAAACCGGGATTCTTGCCGCCAAGGGATATAAGGTTTATAATGCAAAAGAAGCGCGTCGTCACCTGGAGCCAGCAAGAACGGTGATAGACCTCCATATTGAAAAACTTGCTGATAACTGGCAGCAAATGGACAATTATGAAATTGTGGGGCTGCAGTTAAAAACTTTTGAAAAATACTATGATCTGGCGGTTGCCCATATGCAACCAGGTCTGATTGTAGTGCATGGTGTGGGAACAGGCAGGCTGCGAGATGAGATCCATGATATACTTCGCTTAAAAAAAGAAGTAAAGTCCTTCGTTAATAGGTATGATCCCCGGTTTGGATATGGAGCAACTGAAATATTCTTTCAATTCTAGCAGATCATCAAATTCTCTTTCCTACAGTTAATGCTATCTGTGTAATGATGTCTCCATTGGTATCATTCTGCCAGCCAGGAAGCAATCCGATAAACATATTGTTCTTAAACGTATAATTATAATGGAACTGAACTATGTAGCCAGCGGTTATGGTTTCCTGTGGTGTACGGTTATCATACCCCACCAGCACAGTTGGCTGCCCTGTAGTTGGGGGAAAATAAAGTGCATACCCATCAGAGCCATTGGATGCAGACTGATACCTGCCAAAACCTCCCAGGCTTACCATGAACTCATGTTTGGCTGAACGTATCAGACTGTAGCCAGCGTTTATCCCTAATTGCACACCCGCTGTAGTAAAACGGACAGATGCGTCTCTTCTGTCATTAAGCAGCAGATTATTGTAGACTATTATTTTTTCCTTGCTACTGTTGATATGCGCACGCATATTATAATTCAGGGAGAATCTCTTTGACAGGTAAGTTTTATATCCTCCGCCAAATGTTATTCCGAGCATATCACCACTCCCGTGGGTACTGTATCCTCCCAAAAATTCAAAGGCCCGGATCTTATTTTGTGCTTCTGTTTTAATCGAGATTATAGCAAAACAAATAATAAGAGAGAATGTAGAGATTTTCATACATGAAGATTTAGCAGTGGAGAATGATTTTCAACCGAAATTATCATTCTCTAAAGCTCGAATCAAACTACCCATAACCAGTTTGGGAATATTTTCACAAATGAAAACTGTAAAATGATAAATATTCTATAATGTATGAATCAGAAATGCTTTTTAATGCATATTACTCACCTTCATTTTATTATCTGAAGGCGTATAGGTAATATCAATAATTTTTTGAACGGAGGCAGAAGGAAAAGAAATTATAATTTCTGTTTGACTGGGAAAGGTTTTTATGCAATCAAAGCAAAGTACCTGTGATGTTGCAGTACATTGCCCGGAAATGGCAGCTACCAGTTTGTCTATATTCTCAGCATTATCTTGTTGGGAACGAAGCCTGTCTATAAACCGGGATATTTCTGTTTTTACGTAGTTGAAATCATTATTCTGCATGCCTTGCTTTAGTGATTCGCACTGTGGCGGGGGTGGTGTATGAGGAGGTTTATTGCAGGAGATTGTAAGTGCTATCGATAAACAGATAACACCAAGAAGGGTAGGGAGGAGGCGTGGATAATTCATACACTTTTTCTTTACAATGACAAGGACACTTACTGATCCGTTGCTTTGTCATTACTGCTTATTCGCGTTCTGGCAACTGGCTGAAAAGGGTTATTTTTGCTGTTCGCTACAAGCCGGGCTATCGCGTTTCCGCTTGCGGAAAGGAGGAAAGTCCGGACAGCACAGAGCAATGCACCGGTGAAGAGCCGGGTATCCAGTTGCAGAATTGGGTAACAGACAGTGCCACAGAAAATAACCGCGGCCTGTTTTTGGTCTCTTGCCCGTCAAGGGAACAAAAACAGGTAGTAAGGGTGAAAACGTGAGGTAAGAGCTCACGGCTTATAATGGCAACATTACAGGCGGGTAAACCTTGCATGCTGAAATGCCACATATACCAATGGTTGAGGGCTGCTCGCCCGACCTCCCCGCCTATGGCGGGGGAGCATTGGAGGGTAGGCAGCTTGAGCCCGGTTGGTAACTTCCGGGACAGATAAATGATAGCCCTCGACAGAATCCGGCTTACAGGCTTGTAGCTTTTATTTTTTAAGAGGCAATTATCTTCAATAATTGCCAAGGTAACCTCCAAGCTCCATGAGCCACGCAATTCCCAAATGCACCATTAGTCCTCCATAGATAGATCTTGTGTGGTATGAAACAGTCCCCAGCAATAACCCGCCAAACCAGGAGCTTATACATTCTCCCAGTGGTTTTCCGAAATGAATGGTACAATAGAAACAGGCCATTGGAAGAATAGCATCTTTTCCAACCCATCTCATAAATCCAATTACCAAAAAACCCCGAAAGAATATTTCAATGGAACAGAAATCCGATCCGTAAGACAATTCAAATAAAACCTTATACCACCCGGTGGGATGCGCATTGGGAGGGAGCGGAAGTATCTCCTTCATTTTTGGGTAGGTTGCCAAAAAATCAGGCTGGGTGGATGCAAGGGTAATTAATGGTATCATGATCAGTAACATGATCAGGTATGGTTTCCAGTTCATTTTCTTTAACCTTGCACCAAAAAAACTA